>WJLY01000082.1 GCA_014728245.1 Candidatus Effluviviaceae Genus IV sp. | reverse complement strand
TCGTGAGACAGAGCGCCGGCGACCGCGTCCCCGGCGAACCGACCGGATCCTGATCGTGGCGCCGGGCGCGCGCCGGCTATCAGGGGAACTCGAGGGAGAGATGCCTATGGCGATAAGTCTTCGAAGAGATCGCACACGTGACGACCGTCGTTGGCGAAGCCGCCGATGCGGAGTGCGGCCCCGACGACAGACCGACCGAACTCAGGGAGGGAGGAAGGAAGATGAGAACGACAGTCCTGACAGCAGTATGCGCGGGGATAGCGGCCGTCCTGCCGACCGCCGCTCCGGCCGCCACAGCGGAAGAGGTACTCGCGGAAGCGCTCGCGAGCTACGAGGAGCAGATGGAGAACATAGAAGACGTCACTATAACCTCGGTCGTGACTGAGGCTGGAGAGGAGACTCCCAAGAGGGCGGAGACGAAGTACAAGCAGAAGGCCACGGTCGATGAGCGGGAAGTCTACCTCTCGAGAAGCGAGTGGAGCGAGGACGGCTCGACCACCTACGTAAGGATCTACGACGGCAAGAACCTCTGGGAATGGAGCGTCGGCGACGAACCGTCAAAGCGCGAGGTCGACTACGACCCCTCTGCGGTGATCAGCGAGGAGATACTGGAGAGACTGGAGGCGGAGCACGTCGGGACGGAAACGCTCGACGGTCACGCGGTGGAGGTTCTGCAAATCACCAACATGCTGGACCTCATGGACGTGCCCGCCGGGGAAAGGAAGATGGTCGAGAGCGTCGAGGCCACGGCGTGGATCGGATCCGAGGACCCGGTGATGAGACAGATGCGGCTGGAGATCAGCGGGCCCATGGGCCAGATGAAATCCGTGACCAGCTACGAGGATTACCGCTCGGAGAGCGGGATGCTCGTACCGTACGTTACGATCACGAGAGGCTCCACGGAGCCCAGTGAGAAGATGATGGAGATGATGGAGGCCCGGCTGCAGCAGGTTCCCGAAGCCCAGAGGGAAGCCGCGAGAACACAGATGATGGCCGAGATGGGAAAGGAAGACGTCGAGACCACGAAGGTGGTCTCCGTCGAGGTGAACACCGGCCTCCCGGATGACCTGTTCGACGGAAACGCGCTCGGGACGCAGTAGAGGTGAGGGCAGTTGTGCGGCTCTGCGTTCAGCCGACGGGCAGGTCCTCTCGGTCGGCGCAGAAGTGTAGGAGGCTCACAGGGTGAAGGACATGGCACGTGCCGCGGCATGGAGCGCCCTCGCGGCTGCGGCGGCCCTGCTCGCTTTTGGCTGCGCCGGCTCGGGAGGCCGCACCGTCGCGGAGTTCGCGATCGACACCTGTTCAGACGCCATCTACATCCCGGTGAAGTGGCGGGGAGACGAACACCTGCTGCTCCTGGACACGGGCGCAAGCCTCTGCATCTTCGACGCCTCTCTGCGGCACCAGCTGGGAGAGCCGATCGGCCGCAGCTACGTCTCGACACACAGCGGCGTCGAGGCGGTCGAGCTCTACAGGGCGCCCGACCTGTCGATCGGCGAAGGCGGGCTCAACGCCGACGATCCGGTCATATGCCAGGACCTCCTCGCGCTACAGACGGCGCTGGACAGGAGGATCAGCGGGATCCTGGGCATGTCGTTCGCCAGGGACTACGCGCTCCAGCTCGACGTCGACGCGGGGAGACTCCGCTTCCTCACGTCACCTGTCCCTGACACTCTGGCCGAAGGCGCTCCGCTTCGGATCGAGCTCGAGCCGCACAGGACGCCCGAGATGTCCGTGGACATAGGCGACACGTCCGAGTGGCGCCCGGTCATCGACACAGGGTGCTCGACCTTCGGAAGCATCGACTACAGAAGGTGCGAGGTGTTGCTTGAGCGCGGCGTCCTCCAGGACGTGGGTACGGTCAGGATACAGTCGCCTCACCACTCGAGGGTGTCTAACCTGGTCGCGCTCGACACCCTGCGGGTAGGCCCCTTCCTTCACAGGGGGGTCGTCCTGTCCAGGAGCGAGTCATCGGTTCTGGGCCTGCCCTTCATCTACGGCTACAACCTGATCCTGGACTTCCCGGACTACACAGCCTACATGGAGAGACGAAGCCCCCCGATCGATACGGGCTTCGACAACCCCCAGGGCATGGCCGTCTACGGGAGCCCGGACGGCCTCGTGGTCTCGGCCGTCTCCCGCGGCGGCCCCTCGGAGTCGGCGGGCGTACGGCCCGGCGACCGGCTTGTCGCGATCGGTGGAGAGAGGATCGGAGCTCCGCCTCTGGCGTGCCTGTACGACGCGCTCCGCGCCGCCCCGAACGATACGCTCGAGATAGGGTTGCTTCGGGACGGCGAGACTCTCACCGTGGAGATCCTGCCCGGTAAGCCCCACCGATGAGCCATGCGCCCGGCCCCCTGCCCTGGCGCCCGGTCAAAGGACAGGCTGTTCGACCGGCGAACGGGCCACTCCGCCAATGAAGGGGCTGCTTGTCCTACGGACAGGCCGCTCGCCAAACCTATACTCCTCCGGCCCTTAGAACAGGCGCGACCGGACCCGACACGCTGCGTCACAGTAGTGGGCGTGTTGCGAACCGATCGGGAGGAGACCGATGGACACGAAACAGGGGAAAGCGGGCCGAGAGCAGGGAGGTCTGCGACTCGCGAATCCGTTCATACGGCGCGCGGCCGGGCTTCTCTTTTCGGCCGCCGTAGCGCGACCGGCCATCCTTAGAGCGCGCCTGCGTATGGCCTACTACAGGCGCGTCCTCGGGGCGTGCGGCGATGAGGTCAGCCTGGGGCGCGACGTTCTTCTCGAGTTCCCCGGGAGGATATTCCTGGGCTCTCGCGTCGCCATCAGCAGAGGCGCCGTTGTGAGCGCCAGGGCGGTCGTCAGGATCGGAGACGACGCGCTCATAGGACCGTATGCCATGATCACGAGCAGCAACCACGAGTACCGCGATCCCGCCACTCCGATAAGATCGCAGAAGCACGTGTCGGCCCCGGTCGAGATAGGTGAGGATGTCTGGATCGGGGGCCACGCGATCGTTCTTCCCGGGACCCTGGTCGGACGGGGAGCCGTCGTCGCCGCGGGAGCGGTGGTCACCGGTGACGTGCCGCCCTACTCGGTCGTAGCGGGCGTACCGGCGCGCGTGATAGGGCATCGAGGCGAGAAGCGGCGGGCCGTGTCAGACCAGTACATCTTGACGGCGTCGGACCGGATCGAGTCCGACTGAAGCATCGCGGGCGATCGGCTTCGACGCGGTCTGCTGCCGTCCGCCCGCGATCCTGCGGAACCGGGCGCATCAGACATCGCCGCGCGCCAGCTCGATCATGCTGGCTCTGAGAGCCGAGGCGATGCGCTCGGGCGCCTCCTCGCCATCTCCCCGCTCCTCGAGGTCTTCCGGCGAGAGCGGATCCCCGAACACGACCCTTATCGGATGCAGGCCGGGGAACTTCCGGCCGACCGGCCACGCCTCGTGCGAGCCGTGTATGATGACGGGCAGAACGGGCACTCGGTAGGCGTCCAGAAGCAGGCCCACCCCGGGTTTGAAATCCTCGATGCGCCCGCTTCTGGAGCGCGTGCCCTCGGGAAACCAGACCAGCGCGTGGCCGCGCTTGAGCACCGCCGCTCCCAGCGCGAGGCTCGATATCGCCGCCCGGTGCGGGTCGACCGGCACGGTCCTGGCCAGCCGGCTTATGCCCCGCTTCAGAGGGTTGCTGAAGGCGGCCCGCTCCCAGCCGCTCCAGTAGACGTGCCTCAGATTCACGGTGCCCATCGCCGCCCCCAGGACGAACGGGTCCAGGAAGCTCACGTGATTCGGCGTTATCAGGTAGGGGGGGCTCTCCGGGATGTTCTCCGCGCCCTCGACCTCGAGATCGTATAGCCAGCGGGCAAGGCCCCTGACCGTTCCGACGAGGCCCAGGGCAAGCTTCTCCTCCGCGGGCCCGTGCGGCCGCAACGAGCGTCTCTGGCGCTCGTCGAGGAAGCTCTCCGGCTCATCGAAGAGCGCCTCGAGCGACACCTCCGATCGGCCCTCCTTCGCCTCCGCTACCTCCTTGAGAAGGTCGCGGACGGTCTCCACCTGCGCTATCGTGCCCTCGTCGAGCGAGACGCCGGCGCGCTGCGATATCGTCATCGTGAGGCTGAGCCACTCGAGGGAGTCGACGCCCAGGTCGAGCCGCGGGCTCGTATCCGGCGTCAGCGGGAAGCGAGGGTACTTCTCCGTGAACCATTCCCACACCCGGGCGGCTGCCGGGTGCTCCAGCAGACGGCGGTCTGCGGGCTCCATCTCGTCGGCCGACATCGGCCCCTTCTCCACGCCGTCGCTCTCGCGCGCCTCCTCGTAGCGCTCCGGCAACAAGTGCCGCCGGATCTTTCCCAGCCGCGTGCGCTCGATCGGACGTCTCGTGACCGCGTAGCCGGAGATCCTCTTGTACGAGGGAAGGGTCCGCGAAACGCCCTCGACGGCGCGCCGCACGGAACCCTCGAGGTCGAGCCCTTCGCCGGCGGCGCCGGGAGCCGCCACGACCAGCGCGAAGAGCCGGCCTTCACGGTCGAACACGCCGATCTCCCTGACGGCGTCCTCCTGCTCGTAGGCCGCCTCGACTTCTTCCGGCCACACGTTCTCGCCGCCCTCGGTCACGATCAGGCTCGACTCGCGCCCCGACAGGTAGAGATACCCTTCGTCGTCGAAGCGCCCCAGGTCGCCTGTCCGGAACCAGCCGTCGTCCGTGAACGCCGATCTGGTCTCCTCCTCGTCGCCCAGATAGCCCGCAAACACGTTGGGGCCTCTTGCCTGGACCTCCGCGCTCTCGCTCCCCTCGGGAGCGCTCTCCCGGTCCAGCCGCAGCTCGACGCCGGCGATCGCGCGTCCGACGCTCCCGATTCTCGCCCGCCCCGGCGGGTCGAGCGTGAGGATCGGCGACGTCTCCGTGAGCCCGTAGCCCACCGAGACGCGCCAGCCCATAGCCTCGAGCCGCCAGGCTGTCTCGGGCCTGAGGGGCGCTCCTCCCGACGCCACGACGTCCAGACTCGGGCCGAACCGCGCGTGCACGGGAGCGAGCAGGAGATTCCCGACCCGAACGCCCAGCGAGCGCCGGATCGCGGCGGAGGCCGCGAACATCGAGGAGAACCAGAGCGACGCGAGCGCGCCGCCGGAGGAAGCGTTGGCCTCGATGCCGTCGAGAAGGGCGGAGTAGAGACGCGGCACGCCTGTCACCACGCTGACGTCGCCGTCGCGCAGCGCGCGCACCAGCTCGGGGCCCGTCAAGGACGCCGGGAGAACGATCGTCATTCCCAATGCCAGCGGGAGCAGCATCGCTACGACGAACGGGTAGACGTGATGGAGCGGCAGGGGCATGAGCATCGTGTCGTCGGGCGTCACCAGCTTCGAATCGACGAGAGTGTCTATCTGGTGGCCGATGTTCGCGTGCGTGAGCGGGACCGCCTTGACCGAACCCGTCGTTCCCGAGGTGAAGAAGACGGCGGCCTCCGCTGCCGAGTCCGTCTCGGACAGGCGCGGCTCCCCGGCGGCCAGATCCTCCCAGCGCGTACCGCTCTTCCGATCTTCGGGCTTCCCCTCGTCAAGGAAGACGGGGGAGAGGCCACGCCTGGCGCTCACGAGATCGGCCGCGCGCGCCCGCGAAGCGAACGCCAGGTCCACCCCGGCGAGATCGAGGGCGCGCTCAAGAGAAC
>WJLY01000081.1 GCA_014728245.1 Candidatus Effluviviaceae Genus IV sp. | reverse complement strand
GACCGACCCACGCCCTCGCCATGGCGCCCCCCTACCGCGAGTGCGTCACCTCGACCTCGACGTGGTCGATGGCGCCGGCGATCGGGACATTCGGCTTCCGGATGCGCACGAGGACCTTCACGGCGTGGAACGTCTCGAGAACGTCCCGCGCGATCTTGTCGGCCATCGTCTCGAGCAGGTGGTACTTCTGCCCGACGACCTCGCTCTCGACGAGACGGTAGACCTTCTCGTAGTTGACGGTCTTCTTCATGTCGTCGTCGGCCACGGCCTCGGACAGGTCGGCAGTGATCTCGACGTCGACCTCGAAACGCTGACCCAGCTCGCGCTCACTCGGGGTCGCTCCGTGGTAGCCGTAGAGCCTGATGTTCTCCAGCGCGATGCGGTACTCAGCCATGGGCATCACCTCCCGGGAGGAGAACCTACAGGATTCGGGCGATCCTCGCAACGCCCTCCGCGATTCGCTCCTCGGCGGCCGTCAGCGCCATCCGGACGTACCCCTCTCCCGAAGGGCCGAAACCGACGCCGGGGGTCACGACGACGTGCGCCTCGTTCAGCACCCGGGCCGCGAACGTGCGCGAGTCCTCGTCCGTCGGGACCCGCGCCCAGACGTAGAATGTGGCGTGCGGCCTTCGCACCCGCCAGCCCGCCTCCCAGAGCCCGTCGACGAGAACGTCACGCCGTCTCCGGTAGAGCTCGACCTGCTCGTCGATCCGCTCCTGAGGGAGCGAGAGCGCGACCATCGCCGCCCTCTGGACCGCCGTGAAGGCCCCGGAGTCGACGTTGTTCTTGACCGTCGCGAGGGCGTCCAGGACCTCCGGGTTCCCGACGGCGAAGCCGATCCGCCAGCCCGTCATGTTGAAGGTCTTCGAGAAGGAATGGAACTCGACCCCCACGTCGCGTCCGCCGTCCACCTGGAGAAGTGAGACGCGCGGCACGTCGAAGACGATCTCGGAGTACGCCCCGTCGTTGACGGCGACAAACCCGTGCTCCTCCGCCCGGTTGACGAGGAGCTGGAAGAACTCGAGGTCGGCCGACGCGCCTGTCGGGTTGTTGGGGAAGTTGACGGTCGCGAGGCGGGCCGCGTCGAGAACCCGCCGCGGGATGCAGTCGAGGTCCGGCCGGAACCCCAGCTCGGGTTCGAGCGGCATGTGGAAGATCTCGGCGCCCGCCAGATGGGCCGCCGACTGGTAGACGGGGTAGGCCGGGTCCGGCACGATCGCCGTGTCGCCGGGGTCGAGCAGCGACAGGGGAAGATGTCCGAGCCCTTCCTTCGTCCCGATGAGGGCGAGGACCTCGCGCCCGGGGTCGAGCTCGACGCCGTAGCGCGACGCGAACCACCGCGCCGCCTCCTCCCGAAGCTCCGGCTCTCCGCGCTGCGACGGGTAGGTATGCGTCGAAGGGTCGATGCAGGCCGAGCGGAGCGCCTCGACGATCTCGGGGAACGTCGGGCAGTCCGGGTCGCCGATCCCCAGGTCCACGAGGTCGACGCCCCGTGAGGCGAGCGCGCGCTTCGCGCCGTCCAGCTCGACGAAGAGATACGGCGGAATACTGTCGAGACGTCTCGCTCGCGTGAAGGTCGTCATGGAAGCCCCGTTCGAAGTCGCATTCCTGCTGCCGGTCCAGCCGTCGCCCGCTTCCGCCGCGCCGACCCCGGCCCGAAGCGCTCCCGGAGGGCTCGGCGGTCAGCGAGAGGCTAGCCCTGCGTCCGGCGGGGTGTCAAGCGGAAAGGCCCGCCGGGCAGGTAATGCATGGGTACATCGTGACCCACCCAGCAGGTTGAGGAAGCTCGTGTGTTTTGGAGTTCGTAGTCACCGGCGGCTCAAGGAGATCCTTCGCTCCATTCGATGAGCTGCCCAGGGACCAAGAAGAAAGGGGACACAGAGGAACGCCTCCGTTAGACTGCGAATGGCTCAAGACCCGCAGGGAGGTGTCCATGTGTCCCGTCAGGTACTATACCATGATCCGCTCCAAGAACCCTACCTACGATCTCAGAGTCAAGATGGTCAAGCACGCCGTCGAACACGGCATACGAGACGCCGCCAGAGCTTTCCAATGCTCCAGGAACACCGTCAGGAAGTGGCTCAGACGCTACCGTCGACACGGCCTCCGCGGCCTCGTGGACAGAAGCAGGGCTCCGCACTCCTGCCCGCACAAGCTCTCTCCAGAAGACGAGAAGATCATCCTCAGGCACGCCCGCCGCGTTCCCCACTTCAGCGCCAGAAGACTCAGGGACGAGTTCGAGCTCCCCTACGGCGTGGCATCGATAGCCAGGGTCAAGCGCGAGAACGGACTCTCCGGGAAGCGCAAGAAGAAGTACCAGAAGAAGAACGATCTCCGAGCCGTCAAACAGGCGTACAGGCCCTTCAGGCGCTTCCAGATGGACCTCAAGTACCTCGATGACATCCCGAACTACTTCACCGCAATGGAAGAACTCGGACTCCCCAGATATCAGTACACCGTGAGAGAGCTTGCCACAGGAGCCCAGTTCCTATCCTACGCCGACTCGATCTCTGCCACCTATGCCGAGATGACCGTCAGACGCCTCCTCGGCCATCTCAGGCGCTATGGCATCGACCTCTCAGAGGTCGACATCCAGACAGACAACGGTGCCGAGTTCGAAGGCAGGGTCGTACGATACAGGAAGAGGGGCTTCGTCCACACCATCGAGAAGGTCCTCGGAGCCTCTCACACCTACATCCCACCCGGCTGCAAGAACGCCAACGCAGACGTCGAGTCCGTACACGCCACCGTCGAGACAGACTTCTTCGATCTCGAGCGCTTCTCTTCCAGGGACGACTTCTTCGCCAAGATCACCACATACCAGCTCTACTACAACCTCGCCCATCCCATCACAACTCGCGGCAATCGCGCACCTCTCGACGCACTCAGAAACAAGGACCCTACTCTTGATCCCAACATCTTCCTCCTGCTACCGTGCGACCTTGATCGCACCCTCAGACATCTCTCCCTGGATCATGATGTACCCGATCTGACCGCCCTCGAACGTCTGACGGCCTGCGCCCGACGCGAGTTCGCCGAAAGCGCGGGGAGCCGGCACGCGGCGGACCCGCGGGGAAGCGCGGAGAACGTGGCACACGTCATGCACGCCATACTGCACAGACTGGGCAGCCG
>WJLY01000080.1 GCA_014728245.1 Candidatus Effluviviaceae Genus IV sp. | reverse complement strand
GCCGCGGCGGGCACGGCGAGCGAGGCGATGCGCTCGATCTCGTGGGGCCTCTCCCTGTAGCGGACGCGCGTCGTCAGGAGAAGCCGGCCTCCGCTCTCGTCGAATCCGATCCGCTCCGGTATGAGAGACAGGACCGCAAGGAGGGCGCTCCGGAACGACCTGTGCGGAATCACGGCCACCCCGAAGCCGCACCGCCTGACGTCCCTCACGACTTCCGAGAATCCCGCCCGCCCGCGGTCCGCGCCCCTCTTGTCGTAGACGATGATCCGTTCAGCGACGCGCTGTCCGCGAAGAAAATCGGCCCCGGTCGGGGTCGTCAGGACGGCCAGGGAGCGCACGCCGCCGAGATCGCCGACAAGCTTCAGAAGCGGCAGAGTCAGTATGACGTCGCCGAGATAGGCGGTCTGGATGACAAGGCACTTCAACTCTTCCCCCTCCGCAGCAGGAGCCCGGCCGCGGCCTCCATGACGCGCTCAACGCCTAAGTCCAGCATGCAGTTCCAGTGGCCCCGTCTGCACCGCCTCCCGCCGTAGAAGGAGCACGCGCTGCAGGGGAGCCCGGCGTAGACGAGCGCGTGTCCGCGGAAGTCGAACTGCCCCGGGTCGGTCGGCCCGAAGATCGCCACGGTCGGCACGTCGAGCGCCATCGAGATGTGGGTCGGACCGCTGTCGTTCCCGACGAAGAGCGACGCCTCGGCCACGAGAGCCGCGCTCTCTCCGAGCGAGGCGGCGCCGGCGAAACACACCGCGTCCGAGCCCGCCGCCACGCGCTCGCACAGGTCCCGCTCCGAGGCGCTGCCCAGAACGAGCACGCGCATTCCCAGCTCGGAGCCGACACGGCGTGACACCTCGGCGAAGCGGTCGGCCGGCCAGCGCTTCGTCTCCCACACGGAGCCGGGCGCGACGACCGCGAAGGCAGTCCCCGCGAAGCCGGCCTCCGACAGCATTGCCTGGGCGCGCCCGCGAGCCGCGGCGTCGAGATGGAATCTCGGCCTCTCGTACGGATGTGGGATCCCGAGCGGCCCCAAGGCTTCGAGGTAGCGCGCGACGAGCTTCCTGTCCGTCCTGTACGTGCCCGACAGAAAGCGGACCCTCAGCGAGTCGAGAGGGCCTCTCTTCCTGTAGGTCGTTCTCGCGGGCGCGCCGGAGCCCGCCGAGAGGAAGAAGCTCCTCGGGTTCGCGTGAAGGTCGACGACCGCGGAGTAGCGTTCGCGCCTGATCTCGCGCCCGAGTTCGAGCAGAGCGCCCGGAGACGAGTCTCTCAGCACGTGTACCCTGTCGACGTCGGGATTGGGTCGGACGAGTTCCCGGTAGCGACGCTTGACGACGAAGCCGACGGTCGATCGGGGCGCCCCGCGGCGGATCGCGGTCACGACCGGCTCCGTCAGCACGATGTCCCCGATGGAGCTCATCCTGATGACGAGGAAGCTCTCGCCCCTGGCTGGACTGGGATCGTGTGAGTCTGCCGGGACCGGGCGGAATTCGCGCGGCCGGGCGTCAGCGTTCCGGTTCGTCCCTGAACTGCATGTCGTAGAGGTGCCGATAGAGCCCTCCCCGCTCCATGAGTTCCTGATGCGTACCGGTCTCCACGATCCGCCCTTCGTCAAGCACTATCGTCCTGTCCGCGTTCGTGACCGTGGAAAGACGATGCGCGATCACGAGGACCGTCCTGCCCTCCAGCAGATGCTCTATGGCGTCCTGGACGAGCCTCTCCGACTCCGTGTCGAGCGACGACGTCGCCTCGTCGAACAGGAGGATCGGGGGGTTCTTGAGAATCGCGCGGGCGATCGCTATTCGCTGCCGCTGGCCTCCCGACAGCTTGACGCCGCGCTCGCCTATGACGGTGTCGTACCCCTCGGGCATCTGTTCGATGAACTCGTGGGCCATCGCCGCGCGCGCGGCGGCCTCGATCTCCTCGCGGCCCGCGCCCTCCAGACCGTAGGCGATGTTGTTGCCGACCGTGTCGTTAAAGAGTATCGTCTCCTGGGTCACTATCCCCATTAGCGCGCGAAGAGACCCGATCTCGACCTTCCGCAGATCGGTCCCGTCCAGAGTGATCCGGCCCTCGGTCGGGTCGTAGAACCTGGGCAGAAGGTCCAAGAGCGTCGACTTGCCCGCTCCTGACGGCCCGACGACGGCTAAGACCTCGCCCTTCCGTATCTCGATACCGATGTCGCGAAGGACGTCCCGCCCCGAGTCGTAGCGGAAGAAGACGTCCTCGTACCGGATCGCGTCGCGGAACCGGTCGATCCTGACGGCGTCGGGCGCGTTCTCTACGGCAGGCTTCTCGTCGAGTATGTGGAATATGCGGCCCGCCGCGGCCATTCCCACCTGCAGCTCGTTGTTCGCCTTCGAGAGTTTCCTCAATGGCTGCATGGTGGAGAGCGTTGCCGCCAGGAAGATTATGAACCAGTCGGGAGAAACGGTCTCGGTGACCAGGACCTGCCTCCCCCCGTACCAGAGGATCACGACGATCCCGATCACACCCAGATACTCGATCAGCGGACCGGCCAACGCGCCCAGAAGCTCCATGCGTACGTACGTCCTGAAGTAGCTGCGCGTATGGTCGAAGAAGCGGCGGCGCTCGTAGTCCTCCATCCCGAACGCCTTCACGACCCGGATGCCCGCGATCCCCTCCTCGAGCGTCGACGTTATGTCGGCCATCCGCTCCTGTATCCGCGCGCTCCTCTTCCGGAGCCGCTGTCCGATCCTGGCCATGACGATGACGATTGGCGGAAGGACGGCGAACGTGATGAGAGCCATCTTCCAGCTGATCCAGATCGCCACACCCAGATAGAGAAGCGTGAGGAGCGATTCGCGGAACAGATTGGCCAGGCTGGCGACGAGCGCGCGCCTGACCAGAGTGACGTCGCTCGTTATTCTCGAGATGAGCCTGCCGGTCCTCTCGCCGTGGAAGAACGACAGGGAAAGCTCAGAGATGCGCCGGAACAGGGCGTCGCGAATGTCCCTTATGACACCCTGCTCCACCGTGATCATGAGGAGAGACTGGAGGTACCCGAACACTCCCTTCACCAGGAAGACCAGTATGAGCGCCAGCGAGATCTTCCTGAGCGCGCCCCCGGCCGTATCGCTCCTGAAGAAGTCCAGGAGCCTCTCCCGCACCTGGTCCTTGAGACCCTGCACCGATCCGACGACGCCCATCTCGGGCGAGTCTTCAGCTCCCGAGCGGCCCTCCACGGCTTCGGAGCCCTGCGCCGCCGTTCCGAGGTCGCCAGGCGGGCCCGCCCCTCCGCGCGCCCGCTCTTCGATGAGCACGTGCTCCTCGAAGAGCACGTTCACGAACGGCAGGATCATCCCGAGCGAGGCGCCCGAGAGCACGGCGAACACGGTCATGCAAACCAACGCCGCCAGAAGGCGGCGCCAGTAGGGTCTCACGAATCTGAGCAGCCTAAGGTAGTTCCTCATCCCGTCTCACATACGGCGCCCTTGCCCGGCGGCTCCGGCCGTCGCGGGCCCGGCCTCGCACGGGGTCCCGCGGACTCCGTCACGAAGCCGCGCCGGCGAGCAACACCGACTGGGTCCGCTCTATGAACTCCTCGATCGGGAAGCGCTCGCCCTGCCTGAGCTGGACGAGCTCGAGCGACTCGCACTCCGGGAACGCCGCCTCCTCCGACTCACGCGGCGTCATGAGAGCGACAGTCGGGATGCCCATCGCGACCGCGAAGTAGACCAGGTCGGTGTTGCCCGCGACGAAGAGATCGCACTGCCCGAGGAGGCTCACCACGTCCCGCATCTTCCGCTGCTGCACCACGATGGGGTCCCGGGTCAGCATGCCCTCGAGCCGGGCCGCGGTCTCGTTGTTCTCGGGAGCCGTCAGGAGCAGCGCCTTGGCCTTGTAATCCGAACAGAGCCTGTCGATAAGCCTGGCCTGCTGAGACAGCGATATCGACGTCCCTCCGCGACCGGGCCCGGGATCGAAACCGACCAGCAGCTCGTCCTCGCGCGGCTTCCGGAAGTGCACCAGCTGCTCCGCCAAACGCCTCTCCCGTTCCGGGATCCGCCAGGAGAGGCCAAGCTCGGACGTGTCGACGCCCATCACACGGGCGATCTCCAGACCGAGCTGCGCGCGCGTCCGGCCCGAGACGTTCCTGCTGACCTCGAGGTTGAGAAACGGATGGCTTTCGTCGCTCTGCAATCCCGCCCTGACCGACGCCCCCGTCGCGTAGCACAGGAACGCGCGCTCCAGACTGAACTCCCTGTCCAGGAGGATGGCGATGTCGAACCTGTAGGATTTGAGCCTTCGCGCCAGCCTCGAAATGGCTGACAGGCGCTTGATCCCGCCGGGGAGCGAGTATCCGATCACCTTGTCGAGCTCGGGAAGGCCGTCCAGGAGCTCCCTGTCCTCCTCCTCGACCAGAACGGCGATCTTCCCGTCCGGAAAGCCCCTGCGCATGGCCCTGATCGTCGGCATCGCGAAGAGCGCGCCCACGACCCCACGCTCCGGGATGACCAGCACCTTCCGGACGTTCTTGAAGGCCTCGGCGAACGAGACGAGCTGGGGATGTCTGAACTTGAGCAGGTACCAGTTGACCAGACGGGCCAGAGACGTCGGCCCGTCGCCCTTGTGCTGCCGCGCTCCCGCGTCGCGCTGTGGCTCTCTGTCCGTCCGGCTGGTCATGCCCTCACTCCGGCTCCCGCTCACGCCTTCCGAACGCGATGCCACGCACGCACACGGCGCCACCGGGTACGCCGGTCCGTCGACGCCGCCCCGGCAGACACGCGGTCGCCGCGGCTCGCTTCTAGTTCGATGCGTCGAAGGCTAGCAGACGCGAGTTCAGAGTGTCAACGCTTTTCTACCACCCTAACCCCTTGCGCCGTCGCCAATTGCCGCGCCAATAGCATCGACCGGCGGCGCCTCTTCTGCTAGGATTCCTGCATGACGAAGTCCGCTTCCGAAGGCCGTTGGACCGGAGAAGTGGCCCCGGCGACCGCGCTCTTCGTGGCCGGATTCGCCGCGCTCTCCATCCAGGTGCTCCTCATGCGGGAGCTCCTGGTCGCGTGGCGCGGCAACGAGATGTCGCTGGGGATCTCGCTGTCGGTCTGGCTGGCGTCGAACGGCGCCGGCGCCCTCTTGTACGCTCATCTCGCCCCTCTCGTCCGGCGCTTTCGCGACCCGTCCGAGGCGCGGGGACCGGCGGCCGAGCCCCGGACGGACCTCGCCCTCGGCTCGCTGGCCCGCTTCCTGACCGTCCTCGGCGTCCTCGCCCCGACCGCTCTCGTGATCGTCCGCCTCACGAGACTCGTGCTCGGCATGCCGGCGGGCGAGCTCACGGGCCTTTCGGGCCTTCTGACGGGAGCGCTCGTGTCGGTCGCGCCCTTCGCCCTTCTGGGCGGGTTCTTCTTCGCCCTGACCGTCTCGACTCTCGCCGCGCTCGGCGGGGGCGGCGCGCGCGCAGTGGGTAACGCCTACGTCATAGAGTCGGCGGGGGCGGTCGCCGCGGGGGCGCTCATGAGCTTCGTCTTTCTGCGGCGTCTCGACCCTATGAGCACCGCCTTCCTGGCGACCGCGCTCTGTTCGGGCGCCGCCATGTTCCTCATCGCCGCCGACGGAGCCCGTCGGCGTCACGCTCTCGTCTGCGGCGTCATTCTCGCGGCCGCGCTCGCGGCGGTCCTCTCACCGCTCGGAGGCGCCCTCGATGACCTGACGGTCGCGTGGCAGTGGAACGAGCTGGGCTTCCGCTCTCAGGCCAACTCGATCTACGGCAGGATCATAACGACCCAGATCGGGAGCCAGAAGAGCGTCTACGAGTCCGGTGTTCTGAGCGCGTCGCACCCGGACCGCCTGAGCGCGGAGGAGATCGCGCATATCCCCATGCTGCAGCATCCTTCTCCCGAACGCGTGTTACTCGTCGGGGGTTGTCTGGGAGGGACGGTTGCCGAGATCCTCAAGCACCCCTCCGTCCGCTCCATCGACTGCGTCGAGCTCGATCCCATGCTGATCGAGGAGGCTTCCCGGCAGTTCGGCGCGTCGATGACCGCCGGCCTCGCGGATCCGCGGGTCAACCTGAGCTACGGCGACGCGCGCTTTCTGGTGAAGAGGGCGGCAGAGGAGCACGTGCGTCGCTACGACGTCGCCATCGTGTCGGTCCCCGATCCCACGACGGCCAGGCTCAACCGGTTCTACACGCTCGAGTTCGCGCGAGAGCTGCGGTCGTGCCTGGCGGCCGGCGGCGTCGCGGGGCTGAGTCTCTCCTCGGCTGAGAACTACGTGAGCGAGGAGCTGGCGGAGCTCCTGGCGAGCGTCGAGGGCACGTTCGACGTTCCGTTCGAGGAGGTTCTTCTGACCCCGGGAGACCCGTGCCACGTTCTGGCCGGCGCCGAGGGTTCTTACCTGTCGGCCGATCCGGAGACTCTCTCAGCCAGAGTCCGCCGGCGGGCTCTCGACCTGGCCTACATACGCGGCTACTACCTCCGCGACCGCCTCTCGGAGGAGAGGAGATCCTACCTGGGAAGCGCCCTCTCGGCGGCCGAGGCCCGCCCGAACACGGACCTCACGCCGAGAGGGTACTTCCTGAGTCTGCTCTTGTGGGACAGGCAGCTCTACGCGGGACGGGGCCTGCTGTCGGCCGCGCGCTCGTTCGTGAGCCTGCGCGCTGCGCTCATCGCGGCGGCCGTGATCGCCGTCATCGGAGTCCTGCCCGCGGCCGGCCGGCGCGGCCCGCCCGCCGCCGTCCGCACTTCGGTCATGCTCTCGGTGTTCGTGGTCGGCCTGACAGAGATAAGCCTGGAGATCGCGGCGCTCGTCGGCTTCCAGAGCCTCTACGGCTACGT
>WJLY01000008.1 GCA_014728245.1 Candidatus Effluviviaceae Genus IV sp. | reverse complement strand
GCCCAGACTTGGTACGAGTTCGTCGTCAGCGACTCGGTCCTGTGCGAAGACGGTCTTCCCGTCGATCCGGACACAACCGGCTTTCTCACCGGCGCCCTCGACACCGACCATATGGACGACTACTGCGAGCCCAACGACCTTCCGGCGAACGCCGTACCGATCGAGTTGGGCAAGAGATACAGGACGCTCTCCATCACGGACGGAGATGACCAGGACTACTTCCAGTTCACGCTCGAGGAGACGACAAAGGTGCGCATCCACGCGTGGATGAAGGAGGTGAACGGCCTGAGCTGGGTTCGCGAGTTCCAGAACGTGGAGGGCGATGAGTATTGGGCGGGCGGTTCGGGCGTCTCTTCAGGCGACACCTTCGGCTACTTCTACTACTCCTTCCACCCCGGCACCTACCTGTTCAACACTCACGCCCACTCGTACCAGACCGGTTGGCTCATCTACGACTTCAAGCTCACCACCGAGGCGCCGTGCCGCGACGATGCATACGAGGACAACGACTTCGTGGAGGATTGCGGGCATATCACGGAAGGCGTCGTGTATGAACTCCGCGGATGCTACTCGGACGACGACTGGTTCGGGTTCCAGGCCGACGCCGGTGACGTGATCACTGCCACCATAACGGCGACTGCCGGAGACATCTACGACTCGAAGCGCGTGACGCTATACGACCACGACGCGGACCAGGTGGCCGTGACCACATCCCAGAACGCGTCCGCGTCGGCGACCTACACCGCCGCCGAGACCGACACTCATTACGTCAAGGTGATGTTCTGGGACGACGACATAGAGTATGAGCTGGAGGTGACGCTGGACTAGCCCCGGGCGGAATCGTCTGGCAGGATGTCGCGCAGCAGGGTGACCGCCCCGGCGGCGTCCTTGGCGTATCCGTCCGCGCCCGCGGTCTTCGCGAAGCGCTTCGTGACGACAGCCCCACCCACCACGACCTTGCAGTCGAGACCCGCCTCGCGCAGCGCCGCGATAACGACGGGCATCTGCGTCACCGTGGTCGTCATGAGCGACGAGAGCCCCACGACGTCCGCCTTCTCACGGCGGGCCGCCTCGACGACCCGCTCCGCCGACACGTCCCTGCCGAGATCCACAACCCGGTAGCCGCTGTTCTCGAGCATGCTCGCCACGATGTTCTTGCCGATGTCGTGGACGTCGCCCTCGACGGTGGCGAGCACGACCGTCGCTCTCGCGTCGCCGGACTCGACCCTGGGGAAGAGCGGCTTGAGCTTGGCGAACGCGCGCTCCACGGCCTCCGCCGCGAGCATCATCTGAGGAAGGAAGCACTCCCCCGCCTCGAAGCGCCTGCCGACCTCCTGGAGCGCGGGAACGAGCACCTTATCGTTCACACTCCGCGGCTCGCGTCCCTCGGCCAGGGCCTCGTCGACCAGAAACCCCATGTCGTCGACGTTCCCGTCGAGGACCGCCTGCCTGAGTCTGCCCTCGATCGATTCGTCGGCGGGAGGGGGCTCCTCCGCCGGTCGTTTCTTCTTGCGCCTCTTCGCGTGTTCCCTGATGAACGCCGCCGAGTCGCGGTCGCGGAGCGTCAGCACCGACGACGCGCGGACGGTAGCCATCATCGTCTCGTCGAGCGGGTTCATGATCGCGGCGTCGAGGCCGCGCTCCATCGCCATCGCGAGGAAGCTCGCGTTCAGGACGCTCCTGTCCGGGAGGCCGTGCGAGACGTTCGAGACCCCGAGTATCGTGCGCACGCCCAGCTCGCGCCACGCCAGCTCGACCGCCTTCAGGGTCTCGGGCACGCGCTCCTGCTCGGCCGAGACGGCGAGCGTGAGGCAATCGGCGATGAGATGCCCTCTCGGGATGCCGTGCGACTCGGCCGCCTCGACGATCCGCCGCAGGATGGCGACCCGTTCCTCCGCGGCCGCCTTGATGCCGCCCTCGTCGAGCGCGAGGCAGACGAGGCCGGCGCCGTGCCGGGCCGCGAGAGGCAATACGGTCTCAAGCTTCTCGGCGTGGGCCGTAACCGAGTTAAGGAGCGGCTTCCCCGCGAGCGCTTCAACCGCGGCCTCGAACGCCTCGCCGTTCATGGTGTCGATCGAGAGCGGAGAATCGACCGCGTTCTCGAGCGCGCTCGCCGCGCGCAGCATCGCCGACCTCTCGTCGACGCCCGGGACGCCGACGTTGACGTCGAGGACGTGCGCGCCGGCCTCTTCCTGAGCGCGGGCGTCGCGCAGGAGGACGCCGGTGCGGCCCTCGAGGATCTCCTCGGTCAGGTCCTTGCGGTTGGTGGGGTTGATCCTCTCCCCCACGATGGCGAACGGGAAGCCCCGACCGATCTCGACGGTCCTGGTCCTGCTCGAAAGCCTGAGCGCCTCAGGGACCTCCCGCGGCACCGGCCTCCTGTCGCCCAGTCTCCCCCGCATCGCCTCTATGTGCGCGGGGGTCGTCCCGCAGCAGCCGCCGACGAACGACGCTCCCGCGGGCACCAATCGCTCCATGCC
This sequence comes from Candidatus Effluviviaceae Genus IV sp., assembly GCA_014728245.1. Lineage (GTDB taxonomy): Bacteria > Joyebacterota > Joyebacteria > Joyebacterales > Joyebacteraceae > WJLY01. The sequence continues at coordinate 495 of WJLY01000008.1, read as the reverse complement.
CTCGGCGAACTCGTCCGGCCCGACTTTGAAGACGGTCTCGCCGTCGACGAGTTCCGGAAGCCCGGCGTTCGGCTGCGCCAGGAGCGGCGTCGCGACCGTCTGGGCCATCCTGCCGACGACCTCGACCATGAGCGAAGGCCCGGTGGAACAGTTCGCGCCGACGGCGAAGGCTCCCATCGACGAGAGTACGTTCGCCGCCGTCGCCGGGTCTGTGCCCGTCGGCGTCGCGTAGTTCTCGCCGAAGGTCATCGTGATAATGACCGGAAGGCCCGTCGTCTCGCGGGCCGCGAGGAGGGCCGCCTTGGCCTCCCGAAGCTCGGTCATCGTCTCGATGAGGATGAAATCGACCCCGCCCTCCGCGAGGGCGCGGGCCTGCTCCGCGAAGGCGTCGTAGGCGCCCTTGAAGGAGAGCTCGCCCAGCGGCTCGACCAGCCTGCCGGTCGGCCCGATGTCGCCCGCGACGAGCGTTCCGGGCGCCGCAGCGTCGCGCGCGAG
>WJLY01000079.1 GCA_014728245.1 Candidatus Effluviviaceae Genus IV sp. | reverse complement strand
GTCGTCGGCCGACTCACTCCCGCGGGCCCCTCCGTCTTCAAGTCGAGTCGCGTGCACGAGTACACCTACGCGATCAAGGCTCCACCGTACGTGGAACTTGAGATCGACGGCGACGACGGCGCCGTCGAGGTCACGGGCTGGCGCGGGCGGATCGATTTCGACGTGGACGACGGCGACGTCTATCTGGATGACATAAAGAACACGAAGACGTCCCTCTCGGTCGACGACGGCGACGTGACCGTCCTGAGCCTCGTCGGGGAGTTCGGGCTGTCAGGTGACGACGGAGACGTGAGCCTCTCGGGCTGCGTCGTGGAGGGCGCCTCGCTCAACCTCGACGACGGCGACGTAATGGTCAGGGAATCGAGCGGCGACTTCGCGATCTCACTCGACGACGGCGACGTCTCGCTCGACCTCATGAGCACCTCCTCGGTCAGCGTGCGCGCGGACGACGGCGACGTCGATGTCGCGATTGAGTCGGGCGCGACCGAAGAGGTCAATGTCAATACGGACGACGGGAACGTGATGGTGTCGATGTCGCCCGAGAGCGCCTACTCGTTCGGAATATCGGTCGACAACGGTGGCGTCCGCATCGACCTGACGGAGGTAGGCGAGATGAGGAAGGACGAACACTCGGCAAGCGGCGTCGTTCGCGGCGGCGGCGGGAGAGTGCGCATCACGACCGATGACGGGGACGTCATGCTGGTGGAGAGCTGATTCGTCGAAGCGTGGAGGATCTATCGGAGGTACCTTACGCGGACCGGCCTCGCCACTTGTGGCGGGGCCGGCCTTCTTCGTGGCCTTCGCTCTTGCGGGGCTATTCTGTGACGGGCGGCTTAACGGCGCCGGCGACTCGCCCAGGCTACGCGTCTCCACGCGAGGGCGTCCACTCGCTTTCGAGGATCGCATAGAGATATGAGTCCCTCCAGACGCCGCGGATCCTCGAGTCCTCCCTCAGCGTGGCCTCTCTCTTCATCCCGGTCTTCTCGAGCACTCGTACCGACGCCACGTTGTCCGGGTCGCACGTCGCGATGATCCTGTGCAGCCCCAGTTCTTCGAACCCGAACCCGACGATGGCAAGCGAGAGTTCCGTTCCGTAACCCCGGCCCCAGCAGTCGCGCCTCAGGCAGTAGCCCATGTCGGCCCCGAGGTCCGTCGGCCTGGAGACTCTGATACCGCAACCTCCTATCAGCCCGCCGCTTTCGCCGAGCGTAACGGCAAGCTCGAAGGTTCTTCGGGGCTTCTCTTGCCGGGCCGAGAGGGCACGCGCTACGAACGCGCGGGTGTCCTCCTCCGTGTTGGGGCCCCACGGCATGAATCGAACGACCTCGGGATCGGAGCCGTACTCGTGTACGGACCTCCAGTCCTCTTCGACGAAATCCCTGAGCACGAGCCGGGGCGTCGTTATCGGGAGCTTCCAATCAGGCATCGGTTCCTTCCCCCGGCTACAACCTCAGGCACGCCTCGGCCGCGAGCCACAGGAGATCCTCTCGGACCGGTCTCTTTCTCTGCCAGTCCCTGTTGTCCCACCGCTCGCCGCTCACGTCGTCGCCGCCGTAGAGGATCTGTCCGAACGGCACCCCGCGGAATCTCGCGACCGCGAAGAACGCCGCCGCCTCCATCTCGACCGCCAGGCACCCCTCGTCCCTCCTCCTCTGGACTTTGTCTCTGGTCTCGCGGTAGATGGCGTCGGTCGTCCAGGTCTTGCCTTTAAGGTAGTCGACGTCCCGCTCTTCGAGAACGGCCTCTATCGCCTCGAGCGCCTCGGGGGACGGCTCGACTTCCCGACTCGGAGGGAGGTAGTGGTACGATGTGCCCTCGTCTCGCACCGCCGCCGAAGGGACGATCACGTGTCCGACGTGAACGTCGGGGATGAGGACGCCCGCCCCGCCGCACGCGACGAACTTGCGGCACCCCATGCAGATGACTTCCTCCAGCATCGCCGCGCCGAACGGCGCGGTCAGGCCCGGCTGGAAGAGGGCCAGCCTCCGCCCTTCGTAGTCGATCTCGTAGAGCGGATGCCGGCCCATCTCAGAGCCCATGGCTCCTATCTCGCGCAGCCGGCCTTCGTCCCGCAGCCCGTCGAGGACGTCCTGAAAGAAGCACGGGACGCAGTGCTCGGGCGCGTCGATCGGCAGGACGTGTTCTGAAGGCTCGATCAGCGCTTCCCGGCAAATGTCGAACTCGAGAAGCGGGACATCTGGTGGCGGCATGGTCTAAGCGCTCCCTGGGCATGTCCGGCCTGAGCGTGTTCTCGCCGGGGTCTCCGTCCGGCTGAGGCCAGGGCAAGCACTGGTCCGGACCGGACGTATCTCCGCCGGGGGCAGTGTCTGGCCCAAGCTGCGTTGGACGCCGGATGGTGTCCGGCCCGGGCCGCGTGGGCGCCGGATTCAGCCCGGAAAGATACCAGCAGTGCCGGCCCCGCACAACGTTCTAGAGCTGTGGCAGAGGCCGGGCCGAAGCGATGCTAAAATGGCATAGGCCTTGCATGACGCCGTCCTTGTACACGCGATACCTGCTAAGACGGTACATAGCAGCTGCATGAGTGACGGTCAGGATGGGTCCGGGGGCGGCATGTTTCAGAGACCTGAACGATCCAAGAAGCCCTACTCGGAGCGGGGAATCCGCACGACGGAGAACGAGATCATCCTGCTGTCGGTTGCGGCGGCGATGTTCGCATGGGTGATGCAATCGTCGCTCGATTTCTACTTCCACTACTGGAACACGACGTTTCCGGAGGCGTTGCTGCTGGACATCCCCGAGCGCGAGATCTACAGCCGCGTCGGGATAACCGTCGGGTTCCTGCTCGTAGGTATCATCATCTCCAAGATGGTGGGGCGGCTGGAGCGGGAGCAGGCGAAGCGCGCCGACCTGAACGCCTGTCTCAGAACCATCAGGTTGATCAACCAGACGATCACGCGAGTGCGCGACCGCGAGGCGGTCGTGCAGCGTGTCGCGCGACAGCTTCGTGAGAACCGGGATTACTCAGAGGTCAAAATAGAGCTGGGGAGGGCCTTCGGCGGGGCGGTGGGTCTGGCGCGCGGCGACGTGAATGTCGACAACACGACGGCGATCGAAGCGCCATTGAGCTGCGCCGACCAGGTCTACGGAACGCTCACCGCGGTCATGCCTGAGGAGCAGGCGTCGGAGATCGGCGAGCGCGACCTCCTGCAGGAGGCCGCCGAGGACCTGGCATTCGCGTTGCGAAGCATAATCATAGAGGAGGAGCGGTTCCGCCGCGAGGAGACGCAGCGGGCGCTCTACCAGGTCGCCGGGGCCTTGAGCGAGGCGGCCGTACAGGGCGAGCTTCAGCCTGCCGTTCAGTACGGGCTTTCCGGCGTTCTGGGAACGTCCGACATCAGGATCTCGGAATACGACAGGGCAAGCGGGACCATCTCACAGCGCCGAGCGGCCGGTGACTCCGACGGCGGCGCGGTTCACACGTTCCCGGCCGCGGGCACGCTCGAGGGGTGCGTCGCCGGCTCCGGTGTGACCCTGCGGGTGCGCCGAAGCCAGATGGAGCGCATGGCCCAGGAGGGTCTGCTCTCGGGCGACGGCCCGCTGCCCGAGGTCTGGGCGGGGGTGCCCTACAGGGTCGGCGGCCACGTCCAGGGCGTCGTCTCGGTGGCGCATCCGAGCGACGCGAGCGCGCTCGACGACGAGGAGATCGAGGTCATAGAGTTCGTCGCCGACCTCCTCGGGAAGTCGCTTGAGCAGCAGAACGCCGACGCGCGTGTGCGCGAGCAGCGCGAGCAGCTCCAGACGATTCTGGACTCGGTGCCCGCACAGATCTTTTACCGCGACAGAGAGGGCAGACACCTGCGGGTCAATCGAGCGCTCGCGAAGGCGTTCGGCGTGGCCCAGGAGGACTGGGTCGGGCGAACGTTCGACGAGGTCCTTCCCGGGCACGGCGACGGGAACCTCGCCGCGGACAGGCAGGTGATCGAGACGGGCGAGCCCAATCTCGGCCGACTGGAGGCGTTCGAGGCGCGGGGCAGGATGCGCTGGCTGGTCACGGACCGGATACCGTACTGCAGCAAGGACGGGACGATCGTCGGTGTGATCGGTTTCTCTATCGACGTCACGGAAAGAAGAGAGGCGGAGGCGGCGCTCGCGGTAAAGGAGGAGGAGCTCCGGCAGTCCCAGAAGATGGAAGCGGTGGGCCTGCTCGCGGGCGGCATCGCGCACGACTTCAATAACCTTCTGACCGCGGTTCTGGGCTATGCCGAGCTATCGCTCAAGGAGTTGGACGATGAGGGGCCGTTGGTCGACAATCTCAAGGGCATCCGGAGCGCGGCCGAGCGGGCGGCATCGCTCACCAGACAGCTTCTCGCCTTCAGCCGCAGGCAGCCCCTTCAGCTGTCGGTGGTCAATATCAACGGCATCGTCAGCGACGTCCGCAAGATGCTTGAGAGGCTCATCGGCGAGGATGTTGAGCTGGTCACAAAGCTGGCGGAGGATCTGCCGTGCGTGAACGTCGATCCGTCGCAGATGGATCAGGTGATCGTGAACCTGGCGGTGAATGCCAGAGACGCGATGCCGGAAGGCGGCACGCTTATGATAGCTACGGAGAAGGTCACGCTGAATGAGCGCGAGTGCTCTTCGGTTCCGGACCGGAGACCGGGCATCTACGCCTGCCTCTCGGTGCGCGACAACGGCACGGGGATGGAAGAGAGCACGCTTGGCCGCATATTCGAGCCGTTCTTCACCACGAAGGGGCCCCGCGGCGGGACCGGGCTCGGCCTGGCGGTTATCTACGGCAGCGTGAAGCAGCACGGCGGGTGGATAGACGTCGAGAGCGTTCCCAGGGAAGGGACGACGTTCAAGATCTACCTGCCCGCGAGCGACGAGCTTCCCGATGAGAAGACCACGGAGCCCGAGCGCGTCGACACAGTGGATTCGACCGGCCGCCGCATACTCGTCGTAGAGGACGAGGAACTGATTCGCAATCTCGCAATCAAGGTTCTCAGCCGGCACGGCTACGACATCGTGGCCGCCGCCACCGCGGAGGAGGCGCTCGAGCGCATCGAGAATGAGGATGGCGGATTCGATCTCGTCTTCACCGACGTCGTCCTGCCGGGGCAGAGTGGCGTCCAACTCGCCGATGCCGTTCTCACGCTCGCCCCCGACTCCCGGGTGCTTCTGTGCAGCGGCTACGCCGACCGCAGATCTCAGTGGTCACAGATAAGCGACAGAGGATTTCCCTTCATCGACAAGCCGTACTCGGTCGATGACCTTCTCAAGGCCGTACGAGGGGTCATGAGCTAGCCGATGCGAGATCCGCGTTTCCCTGTTGCCTTTCCCGCTGAAATGAGTTACAGTCATTAGTGAGAGCTTCACCGACCCCCGTTCTCGGCGTGCGGAGCCTGCTCCGACGCCCTCGAACCACGTAGTTCCCCCGCCCACCGGGCCCACGAAGCAGACCCGCCGCGCTCAGTTGTATCCTGTTCCCAATCAGGACAAGGAGGGCGCCATGTGTTTCACTCGCTCCTTGCGCCCCCGGTCGTGGCACCACGCGCTTGTCCTCTCCTTCCTGCTACTGGCCACAGCCGCGTCGGCGCAGTTGAGTCACATGATAGTAGTCCCGTACCACAGCCAGATCCCCGCCAACGGCGATTCGATCGGCAATCTTCCGGGCGAGCCCGGGAACGACCCGATACCAAACGGGTTTTGTACGTGCGCCTGTATGGAGATGCTCTTCAACTACCTGGAGGGCGCTTCCGCCGGTCACGGTCTCGCGCAGCCGTGGCCGCAGACGGAGATCGCCGCCGTCGCCAACACGAACGACTGTCAGGGCGACAGCACGTGGCACGGCACGTATCTGGACGACGCCAGACGCGCGGTGCACTTCTCGTCCGGCTCGGGCGGGTGGCCGTTGAACCCGGGCGTCAACTACGGGGTTCCCGGGGGCGGGGGTTACTCCTGGCGCAAGGGCACGCCCAGGGCCGCGCGGTACGGGTTCGTAGGAATCGAGGGCAACTGGCTCAACCAGGGATGGACGCGCCAGCAGCTCAAGACGCTCATCGCCGCGGACTATCCTCTGATAGTGAACGTCGACGCGAGCACGTGGACGCGGAGCACCGTGCAGCCCGACTCCCTGGAGTCAAACGCCAACGAGTCCGACCACCAGTGCGTGGAGAACACCGTGTCGGGCCATTCGGTGGTCCTCGTCGGTTACGACGACCGGCCGTGGCGCAACCTGTTCCAGGTCCACTGCCCGACATTCGGCGCCTACCAGGCGGTCGACCAGGACACCTTCTGGGACCACCAGTGGACGGGCGACTTCCTCTTCATCGCGCCGTGGTCCTCCGGCGTGAGCGTGCCGGCGCTCGGCTCGCTCGTGCCGAGCGCTTTCCAGGTTACGGGGTACGCTACATACGTGGACCAGCTCCCGGCCGTCGGCACTGGCGCAGCCCTGGACACGACCAGGGGGCACATCGCCTTCAGCGGCCCGGGCCCCATGACCGTTGCTCTGAGACAGGGTCAGAGCAGGTTCATCGCTTTCGACGTCGCGCAGAGCGGTGACACCGACCAGTCGACCTGGAACTGCGTGACGGCCTCCTGCGGGACGACCGCCATCCACGTCGACACGTGGGGGGAGCTCACCGACAGCTCGACCTCCTACGACAGCTACACCGACGAGATAGGAAGCGCCGCGACGGACACCGCGGTGGTTCCCCGTCCGGAGGTCGGCGACCTCTACATCTGCAACATCCCCCGGTGGAGGTGGTGGCACGGCATACACCTTCCGTCCTATCCTCACGATCTGACGCCCGGGGTCCCGAACGAGTTCTTCGCGGAGGTCGGGAATCAGGGCGACCTCCCGGTGACCGACGTCTTCGTCGATTTCTATTACGGCGATCCCGGTCTGGTCCACTTCGCCGGCGAGCCCACGCTGACGCCATTCGGTTCGACGGTCATACCGCTCATCAACCCCGGGGAGACAGTGACGAGCGACCCCGTGCCTTTCGTGGCCGGTGACTATAACAGCTTCGGCCAACCCTACTTCGACTTCTTCATAGAGGCGCATTGCGCGGATGACCCGCCGCACGACATGTGGGTCGAGGTCGACGGCAACCTCGCGTGCAAGTGCGTTCACCAACTGGAGATCGACCCCTACGTGGGGACACTACTCGAATACTGGTTCGGGAACCCGGACTTCGAGGACAGATACGTCGTCACCAGGATGGCGACATCGCTTCCTCCCACTTGGGACGCGCAGCTCGTCCCCGTGGGCATGGATTCACTTCTCATGGGGCCCGAGGAGACCGCCTCCCGGAGCATCGCTCTGAACGTCGGTGATCCCGGTATAGGTATGGTCGACGTCTTCGAGGACCTTTACAGCGCGGACGGCGAGTTTCTGATGAGGACCGGAGGCGTCACCTTCCAGGTGAGCACGACGGGAACGGACGTTCCCGATGGAGAACCCGCCACGCGGATGGTCCTCGCGGCGCCCTCGCCCAACCCCGGGTCAGGGGAGACGGAGTTGTCCTTCGTTCTGCCCGAGCGCGGGCGCGCTCGGCTCTCCATTTTCGACGCGGCGGGCCGGCTCGTGGCTAGCGTATTCGACGCTGAGGCCGGTGCCGGAAGGACCGCTGTGACGTGGGACGGACGCGACGAATCGGGCGACCGCGTTGCGTCCGGCGTCTATTTCGCGCAGCTTCTCTCGGGCGGCGAAGCCAGAAAGCGGAAGATGGTGCTGCTTCGCTGAGTAGCGCGGCTCCCTATCGTCGGTCAACCCGCCCGGGGAGGCGGCGCGACACCCAGTTCTGGAGAAACCCCCTCCTCTTGTGTTTCAATTGAGCCTTGTGTCCTGTCCATCGACGGTCGGAGCAGGGAGGCCGCTCATCAGCGATCTGCGCGATGTCGCCCGCGGCAGGCTGGTCGTCCTCGGCGTGGGCCACGCCCTACGGGCCGACGACGCGGCCGGGTCAGTCATAGCCGAGGAACTGCACAAGCGGTTCCCTAACGCGGCCTTCGATGGAGGGCTGGCGCCGGAGAACTACGCGGGGCCCGTCAGGCGCGCGGCCCCGGACACCGTGTTCATCGTCGATGCGGCAGATTTCGGAGGAGCCGCCGGCGAAGTCCGCGTGGCCGGTGCGGGAGAGGTCGGCGGCCTCATGATGGGCACGCACGCGCCGCCGCTCTCCACTCTGATGGAGCTTCTGGCGGGTGATACGGGAGCGGATGTGTACCTCGTGGCCATACAGCCCGCCTCGATGGAACTGGGAAGGACAATGTCGCAGGAGGTGCGGACGACGGTGACGCAACTCGTCGCCGAGCTGGGGCGTCTAATGGGGGAAGCGGGCTAGACCGGCCGGAGAACCGAGGAGGTGGATTCGATGAGCAGCAAGCGCCCGGTAACCTGGGCCCTGGTGGCGGTCACGCTCTCCCTCGCGCTGGCCGCGACCTCGTGTTCGGACATACAGGAGCCGGAGGTCGTCCTGAGCGGGGTTGAGCTGAGGGGGCTATCCGACAAGGGCATCGAGTTCATCCTGCTTGCCGAGGTAACGAACCCCAACACCTTCGGAGCCAGCATCGGGAGGCTGGAGTACAGCGTGGAGGTCGATGGAACCCGGGTGGCGGAAGGTCTCCGGGCCGGCTCGGTTCCCGTCGGCGCGGGCGAGACGGTCGAGGTCGACATACCGTTCGCCCTCACGTGGAAGGGGCTGGAGAAAGGACTGAGCGAGTACTTCGACGGCGGCGAGCACCGCTGGAGACTCAGGGGCAGCGCCAGGCTTACGAAGGGCGGGCTGTCAAGGGTGTTCAGTTTCTCGGAGAGCGGAGCGTTCCGCGGGCCGGACGCCGGCAAGCTCGACCTCGATCTCTAGGCGGGCGTCACGCGCGCCCGCCGCCCAGTGCCTTCGTGGATTGCGCGAGGGCGGAAGCTCCGGAAGCCCGGCCCTCAACCGACCGCCGGGCCGGACAACAGCGGAGCGGCATCAGAGGAGGAACGCCATCAAGAAGAAGTTCATACCCAAGGATGAGAACGCGATTCTGGTCGGCGTGAGCCTGCCCGACACGACCGTGGACGATGAGCACGAGTCCCTCGACGAGCTCGCGCAGCTCGCGCGAACGGCCGGGGCCAACGTCATGGACAGGTTCGTGCAGAACAGGACCCGCATAGACGGCAAGACCTACGTGGGCAGCGGCATGATCGAGCGGATCAGCCGAGCGGCGCAGATTCACGCGGCGAACCTGCTGGTGTTCGACGACGATCTCAGGCCCGCGCAGGCCAGGGAGATCGAGGACGCGACGGGCATCAAGGTAATCGACCGGACCGAGCTCATTCTCGACATCTTCGCGCGCAGGGCGCAGACGAAGGTCGCGCGCGCGCAGGTCGAGCTGGCGCAGTGCGAGTACGAGCTCCCGCGTCTGAGAAGGTTGTGGAACCACCTGGAGCGCCTGGGCGGAGGCATCGGGACCAGGGGACCCGGCGAGACACAGCTGGAGAGCGACCGGAGAGCCGTGCGCGAGCGCATCCGGATACTGAAGAAGACGCTGAAGGGGGTGGAGACCGAGCGCGCGCAGCAGCGCAAGCGCCGCAGCGGCACGACCCGCGTCGCGCTGGTCGGCTACACGAACGCGGGGAAGTCGACGCTCATGAACGCGTTGACCGACGCCGGCGTGCTCACGGAGGACCTCCTGTTCGCGACGCTCGACGCCACTACGCGGCGCATCGAGCTCCCGGGCGGGCACGAGGCGCTCATCACCGATACGGTCGGCCTCATCAAGAAGCTACCTCACCATCTGGTCGTCAGCTTCCACGCGACGCTCGACGAGGTGGCGGAGGCGGACTTCCTGCTGCACGTAGTCGACGCCTCGCGGCCGCACTGCGAACGGTATCTGGAGCTCGCCAACGAGGTCCTCGAGGAGATCGGAGCGTCCGACATTCCCACGAGGATTGTGTTCAACAAGATAGACAGGGTCCTCGACGGGGCCGAACTCGACCGGCTGGATAGCAGGCATCCGGGGTCGATCCTCGCCAGCGCAACGCGCGGCGACGGATTGGAGGAGGTCCTGAGAGCCGTCTGCGCCTTCATAGAGAGCAGGGAAGAGGTCGTCGAGCTATCGATCCCCGTGGCCGACGGCAAGACCATCTCATTCGTACACGAACACGGAGAGGTGCTCTCCCAGACGAGCGGCGACGAGCGCCTGGAGATGAAGGTGCGCATTCCTAAGCCACAGGCGGCCCACCTCCGAAAGCTGGGCTTCGCGAGGGAGTGAGAGCGCCGCGCCTTCCGGATGCCTCGACGCAGGAAGGGGTCGTCGAGACGACGGCCCCTTTGTCGTCCCTCGTGCCGCCGACGGCGGTCACGGGAGGCACGGCGGGCGTCGTCCCGCCGCGAAGCGGCCCTGCGCCGCTGGTCACCGTCCTACGGCGAAGCGATCCCGCGCCGCTGGTTACTGTCCCGCCGCGAAGCGGCCGCTCAGCGGGCCACCACGATCTTGGATGTGGCCGCGTCTTCTCCCGCCTCGAGCCGCACGAAGTAGAGCCCGGACGAGAGGCCGCGAAGGCCCCGCGTGTAGTCGGCCGTGTGCCGGCCGGCGCCGAGCGACCGGTCCAGGACCGTCGCTACCTTCCGGCCCGCGCAGTCGTAGATCGAGAGGTTCGCCCGACAGGGAGCAGCGAGCGTGAACGAGATCCGCGCACCGTCCGTGGCGGGATTCGGAGCGGGCGGGAAGAGCGCCGTCCGCGTCTCCTTCCCGGCGCGCTCAGTCGGCGGCTCTAGAGCCATGCGCGGGCCCCTGGGCATCGGGCCGGTGCGTCCGCTCCAGAGCC
>WJLY01000078.1 GCA_014728245.1 Candidatus Effluviviaceae Genus IV sp. | reverse complement strand
TATCTGATGAGGATCGAGACCGAAGACGGATCCGCCACGAGGCGCTGCGTACTCGTCAGGTAGGGCCGGGGCGAGGGCGAGAGAGCGGCCGGCCCGCGAGTCCCGTGTCGCGCGCAAGAGCGGCCGGCCTATGAGTCCCGCGTCGCGGGTTCGCCGAACCTCCTGCTGCGCCATCCGGACCTACGCCTCGCCGCCCCACTCGAGGAGCGTCTCGATCTCCTTCGCGAAGATCTCCTCATCCCCCGGCCTGAACCCCACGTGCTTGTACATGAGACGGCCGGACTGGTCGATCACGACGGTCGTCGGGATCCCTCGGACTTCGTAAGCTTCGAAAACCGTGTTCTCAGGATCGCCAAGGACCGTGTGGGTGGCTCCGTGCTCGTCGAGGAACTCCTCCGCGGCTCTGGTCCTGCGCCCGCCGTCGATCGACACGATGTCGACCGGTCTGTCCCGCATCTCCTCGTGAAGCTCGACCAGGTACGGAAACTCCGTACGGCACGGACCTCAGCCATAGCCCCAGAAGCAGAGCATCACGACACGGCCCCCGCGGTCGGAGAGGCTGAACTCCCCCCCGCTGGCGTCGACGAGCGTGAAGTCCGGAGCATCCTCGACGCCGTCGTATCTGTGCGCTGCCACGAGTTCGTCGATCTCGTCGGCGGCGCGCCCCTCCGCCTCGAGGGCCGCCGCGAGCCTGTCGTGGAGGGTATCGTCGGTCTGCACCGTCCTGGCCATGAGGACCGTCATGTAGTCGATCGCCAGATCGTTCCGTCCCCACTCTTCATACGTGGTGAGAAGCGCGTCCACCCTGTGGTCGTCGGGTCTGGGTATCTCTCGGTCGAGGTTGACCGTGATCTCCAGCGCGCGGGCCGCCTCCTCGTGGTTCTCGAGCGACCGGTGGGCCATGCCGACGGCGAAATAGCAGCTCTCGCTGTCGCGCCGGGTCTGCGCGAAATCCAGGCACGTTTCCGCCAGCTCCAGGGCGAGCGCCGCGTCGGCATCGCGGGACACCAGGTTCATGCTGACCGAGCGCAGGAGCGGCCACACGCCGGGGCGACCTCCGACCTCGAGAAGAGCCTCGGCCGCTTCGATGGCCGCCTGGTCGTCCTGTCCTGCAGCGATGCTGTACTTGTTCGCGAGCATCACCGTCCTGAGCGACGGGCACGGGCCCATGGCCAGGAGGGAATCGGCGACCGCGATCGCCCGGTCGGGGCCACGCTTCTCCGCCACGTTGGAGAGAGCGTAACCGAGCGTCGCGTTCAGCGACATCGAGTCGTGCTGGTCGATCGGCCCTTCCAGGCACGTGAAGCCCCTGACGGCCATCCGGTACGGCGCCCAGTGGTCCATGAAGTCCGCGCTGCCCGGAGGGGAGTAGCGCGTCGCGTAGACCTGCATGCTGCCCACGTCGAGGAGAACCTCGGGCGGTACATCGTCGAGCGCAGCGATCTCTCTCGCGAGCTCGTAGCTGCGACGCAGGAGCGGCTCGTGGCCTTCCTCGGCGTAGAAGACTCTGAACACCATTCCGGAGTGCTTCTCTCCCAAGAGCCGCAGGCTCAGCTCGCGCGGCAGGTCGAGCCGCATCAGCGAATCGCACACTGCGACCACGGCGTTCGCGTCGCCGATCTGGTACGCGGCCGTGACTATCGTCTCGGCAAGTAGAGCGAACTGCCCGGGTGCAAGGTCGGGGTGGTCGCGGACGAAGTCCACGGCGGCGGGAATGCGGTCGCGCGGCTCGGGGATGCCCGAAAGCGTCTCGAGGCGTTCGTCGACGCCCCCGTCGACGCGGACCTTGATACCCCACGTCACGGCGGCGGCTGCCACGAACAGCACGACCACCCAGATTGCCAGTCTCATACCGGCCTCCAGCCAAGGGGTGGGTCCCGGCCCCGGCGGCGGGGTCGCGCGCGGAGCCCGTTGTCTCTCAAGAGGAGCGCGGCAGGCATGGACCGGGGCAGGCCGGCCGCTGCGACGGACGCCCCGGAGGACCGCCGTTCCTCGCGGTCTCAAGACAACGCTAGCATGAGATTCAAATTGACTTCAAGCCGATAGTGGACTACCCTATCTTACGTTACGATGGGGAGATGCGGATGACGGCGGTTGATGCTCACCCTTGGGCGGTATCGGTCCAGGAGGCGTACCGGATCCAGGAAGAGCAGAGGTCGAAGCTCGTCCTGGAGGATTCGGTTCCGGACCCGGAGACGATAGCCGGCATCGACGTATCGTTCTCAAAGGCGAGGGATCTCCTGTTCGCCGCCGTGGTCGTGCTCGACGCCGCGACGATGGAGCAGATGGAGACCGCGACCGCCGCCCTCAAGCCAGTCTTCCCTTACATCCCTGGACTCCTGACGTTCCGCGAGGGTCCGGTCGTGCTCGAGGCCTTCGCGCGCCTGGACGCGGAGCCCGACCTCCTGATGTTCGACGGCCAGGGGATCGCGCATCCGAGAGGTTTCGGACTGGCGTCGCACGTCGGGGTGCTGCTCGATCGTCCGTCGATCGGTTGCGCCAAGTCGAGACTCGTCGGGGAGTTCAAGGAGCCGAAGCAGAAGCGCGGGGCGATGCGGACGCTCTCGATCGGCCGCCGGAAGGTCGGCGTCGTGCTTCGCACGCGCGACAACACGAAGCCGCTTTTCGTCTCGCCCGGACATCGCATCACCGTCGAGACCGCTGCGAGGAGGGTGCTCGACGCGGGGCGCGGCTATCGCCTGCCGGAGCCGACCCGGCTGGCGCACGGCGCCGCGGAGGTCGCAAAGCGCGAGCGCCGGTGAGGAGAACCAGGGTGGAGTATCTCGATACAGGGAGGGGAGGTGCCGAAATGTCAAACACGTTTCCGGCTTGCCGCATGTGTGAGAAGGGTGTGCTGATTCCGCTGTCAGACTACGGGCGTGACGGGGCGGCCATCACTTACAAGGCCTGGGTGTGCTCAAATCCGAACTGCGGCTTCCATCTCCGGATAGACAACGGAGAGATAAGCCGCGGCACGCGCGTTCACGAGGCGGCGAAGTAGCTCCGGGAGGTCTGATCACAGCAGGACGGTGACTACCGGCGCCCGATCCCTAATCGGGCGCCGTACGCCGAAGACGAAGCGTCCGCGCGGGGCGCGCTTGCGCCCGGCAAGAGAGAAACCAAAGCGCAGGATCGACAATGCTCAAGGCCGTCATTTTCGACCTCGACAACACGCTGACCGACTTCATGCGAATGAAGGAGGTATCGATCGAGGCGGCCATCGACTCGATGATCGACGCTGGACTCACGATGCCGCCCGACGAGGCGAAGCGGAAGCTGTTCGAGATCTACGAGCGCGAGGGCATCGAGGACCAGCGCGTGTTCGACAGGTTCCTGGAGGAGGAGTACGGTGAGATCGACCCGATGATCCACACGGCGGGGATCATCGGCTATCGTCGAGGCCGCGAGTACACGCTGGTACTCTATCCACACGTCAGAAAGACGCTCCTGTGGCTGGCCAAGCGCGGCCTCAGGCTGGCGGTCATCTCCGACGCGCCGCGCTTCCAGGCATGGTCTCGCCTCTGCTACCTGCAGCTCCAGCACTACTTCGACCACGTCATCACCTTCGAGGACACCAACGTCAGAAAGCCCGACCCTGCTCCCTTCATGAAGGCGCTCGGACTCCTGGGTATGGAGCCGGTCGAGGTCGTCATGGTCGGCGACTGGCCGGAGCGCGACATGGAGGGGGCGAAGAAGGTCGGCATCACGACGGTCTACGCCAAGTACGGCGACACGTCCGGCGCGCCGGTCTCCGGGGCCGACTACGAGATCGACGACATCGAGGAGCTTGCGTCGATCATAGACCGCCTGATGAAGGAGGCGGGCTAGGAGGCTCGATGGGGACGATCCGGGCGGTCGGGACCGATATCGTCGACCTCGATCACTTCGAGAGCGTGGTCGCCCGGTCGCGGCCGGGCTTTCTGCGGTACCTGTTCACCGAGAACGAGATCGGCTACTGCGAGAGGTACCGGGACAAGACGGCCTCCTACGCGGCGGTATTCGCGGCGAAGGAGGCCTTCCTGAAGGCGCTCCGTACGGGGCTGGCGCCTGGGCTGCGCTGGAAGGACGTGGAGGTGATGCACGAGCGCGGCGGCGCGCCGACGATACTGGCGCACGGGAAGTGCGTGGAGCTTCTGGGCGACGGCCGCGCGCACGTGTCCCTCTCGCACTCGAGAACCTCGGCCCACGCGGTCGTAGTCATAGAGGATGAGGAATGAAGCTCGTTACGTCCGAGACCATGCGCGCGATCGACCGCGAGTGCATTGAGAACCGGGGCATTCCGGGGCTCGAGCTCATGGAGAACGCCGGCGTCGGGACTGCCCGCTTCATGGAGACGCAGGTGGGCCCCGTGTCGGAGAAGGTCTTCTCCGTCGTCTGTGGCAAGGGGAACAACGGAGGCGACGGTTTCGTGATAGCGCGGGAGCTGCGCGACCGGGGAGCCGCGGTGACCGTCTATCTGGTGGGCTCCCGCGGCGACGTCTCCGGCGACGCCCGGTCGAACCTGGAGCGCTTCGGGCCTGACGAGATAGTCGAGCTCTCCGACGGGCACGGTATGAGCGGGCTCGCTCTGGAGCTCTCCGGCAGCGACGTGATCGTCGATGCGCTCTTCGGAACGGGGTTCCAGGGCGAGCCGCGCGGCCTGTCGGGTACGGTGATCGGACAGATCAGGAGAGCCGGGAGGCCTGTGCTGGCGGTAGACGTGCCTTCGGGGCTCAACGCGACGACCGGAGCAGCGGAGGGGGAGTGCGTGCTCGCCCACTGGACGTGCACCATGGGCCTTCCGAAGCGGGGCTTCTTCCTGCATCCGGGAAGGACGCTGGTCGGACGCATACACGTTGTCGACATCGGGATTCCCGACGACGTGATAGACGCGGTCGGTGCGTGGGACAACGTTCTCACCACGCGCGAGGTGGCGGCGACGCTTCCCGCTCGCGACCCGGACGGCCACAAGGGAACCTTCGGCAGAGTCCTCGTCGTCGCGGGCTCCGCCGGACTGACCGGCGCGGCCGCGCTCTCGTCGATGTCGGCGCTGCGAAGCGGCGCCGGGCTGGTCTATCTCGGGGCGCCCTCGAGTCTCAATGACGTCCTCGAGACGAAGCTCACCGAGGTCGTGACTGTCCCGCTGCCCGAGACCGGAGCTCGCTCGATCTCCGCGGAAGCGGTGCCCGTCATCGGCGAGAGGCTCGAGTCGGTCGACGCGCTGGCGCTCGGCCCCGGACTCTCGAGAGACCCGTCGACCGTCCGGATGGTCGGGGAGATCGTGGGCGGGCTCGATCTGCCCTGCGTGATAGACGCCGACGGCCTCAATGCTCTCTCCCTGGAGCAGATCGCCGCGAGGAAGGGTGACGCCCCGCTAGTGCTTACGCCGCACTTGGGGGAGCTGGCAAGGCTCATGGACTGCGCTACCGCCGATGTCCAGGACGGGCGGGAGGAAATGGTGAGGGACGTCGCGGCCCGGGCGAGAGCGGTCGTGCTCCTGAAGGGCGCCGCCACAGTGTCCTCGGACCCGTCGGGCGAGCTGTTCCTCAACCCGACGGGGAACTCCGGGCTGGCGACGGGCGGTACCGGTGACGTTCTCACCGGCGTGATCGCGGCGCTTCTGGCTAGAGGCGTTCCCGGCATCCGGGCGGCGGCCATGGGAGCCTTCATCCACGGCCTGGCGGGCGACATCGCGGCCGAACGGGTGGGCGCCACGGGAATGGTGGCGGGCGATGTGCTCGAGCGTCTGCCTGAATCGTTCCGCCTGATCGAGGGCGGCGGACTGGTACGGATCTGAGCTTCCGGGCCGGCAGTGGCCGCGCGGCATGGCCGTCCCGCCGAGTGACAAGCAGCCCCAGGCAGGCCGTGCGGGAGACGCCCGCCGGATTTCGCCTCGATGGCGCCGCAACCGGGCGTCGGAGGGAGGACACGTGGCACGAACGCTACTCGACGACGCCCGCAAGCTCGGGGGCAAGCTGTCTAAGATCCGACGGCAGATTCACATGTATCCCGAGCTGGGCTATCAGGAGAAACGCACTTCCGCGCTCATCGCGAAGACGCTGAAGTCGATGGGAATCGAGGTGCGGACCGGTGTCGCGAAGACCGGCGTGGTCGGCCTGCTCCGTGGAGGGCGTGCCGGGAAGACGATCGCGCTCAGGGCCGACATGGACGCGCTCCCGATCACGGAGCGCACGAACAAGCCGTACCGCTCCAGAGTCGACGGAGTGATGCACGCGTGCGGGCACGACGCGAACACGACGACGGTCCTTGGCGCGGCGATGCTCCTCGGGCACGCGCGCGATGAGATCAGTGGCAACGTCAAGTTCATCTTCCAGCCTTCCGAGGAATCGCCTCCCGGAGGGGCCGCCGCCATGATAAAGCAGGGCGCGCTCAGGAAGCCCAGGGTCGACGCGATCATAGGCGTCCACGTCGATCCCTCGGTGCCCGTCGGCAAGATGGGGGTCAGGGATGGCCCGATGATGGCCGCGGCCGATGATTTCTCCTTCTCTGTGCTCGGCGAGGCGGCGCACGGCGCGAAGCCGCATCTTGGTGTTGATGCCATCGCGCTTTCGGCGCAGGTGATCACCGCGCTGCAGACGATCGCCTCGAGGCGGGTGAACCCCGTGCACCCCGCGGTGGTGACCGTCGGAACGATCGAAGGTGGCTACAGGAGGAACGTGATCGCCGACCGGGTCTACTGCGAAGGGACGGCGCGTACCCTGAACGCGCGCGACCGAAGGCGCGTCGAGAAGATGATAGGACAGACGATCGCGCGCGTGGCCAGGTCCGGCGGAGGAGATCACGAATACGATTACCAGAAAGGCTACCCCGCGCTGGAGTGCGACCCCGTCGTCACGGACATAGTCCGCAGAGCGACGGCGGACGTGCTGGGCAAGAGGGGCGTCGTTGAGATCGACGAGCCGTCGATGGGCGGGGAGGACTTCGCTTACTTCGTGAACGAGGTGCCGGGGATGATGGTGCGCGTCGGCACCGGGAACAAGAAGAAGGGCATCACGCACTCCTGGCATTCCCCGAAGTTCGACGTGGACGAGGACGGCATCTGGACCGGCGCCGCGGTCGTGGCCAGAGCGGTCCGGATGTGCCAGGAGGAGCTGTAGGCGGTAAGCGTTAGAGAGGCGTGGCGTACTCGGTCGCCCCGGTGCGCGGCGTCTCCCGGGACGGGGGAGGGAGAACGGCGTTTGGGCGAGCTCTCACTCATAGAGAAGATCAGGGACCTTCTGGGCCCGCCCGGGGCCGGGATCATCATAGGCCCGGGCGACGACGCGGCGGTTCTGGAGCCGCCGGCCGGCCTGACGGTCGTGACGTGCGACGCGTTCGTCGAGGACGTCCATTTCAGACGGGACTATGCCTCGCTCTCCGACATCGGATGGAAGTGCATGGTCGCGAATCTGAGCGACATCGCGGCCATGGGCGGCTTTCCTGCCCACGCCGTAGTGTCGGTGTGCGTAGATCCGGGATCGACCGAGGACGACGTGCTCGGACTCTATCGCGGACTTCTCGGAGCC
>WJLY01000077.1 GCA_014728245.1 Candidatus Effluviviaceae Genus IV sp. | reverse complement strand
GCCCCGGCCCCACGGTCTACAACGCCGAGTGCGCGGTCTCGATCGACCTTGGAGGCGACGACCTCTACACGGAGCGCGCCACCCGCGCGGAGGGAACGCGCGGCTCCTGCGTCCACGTCGACGTATCCGGCGACGACCTGTACCGCACCGGCGATCACTCCGCGGGTGGCGGCTTCATGTGCGCAGCATGCCTCATCGACATCGAAGGCGACGACCTCTACCAGGGCGGGAGCTTCGCCCAGGGGTCCGGCCTGTTCGGCGTGGGATATCTCGACGATCGCGACGGCAACGACACCTACGTGGCCGACACCTGCACCCAGGGCTCCGGCGCCTTCGGCATCGGGGTGCTGGCGGAAGACGCGGGAAACGACTCCTACGAGGCCGCCCTTTTCTCGCAGGCCTTCGGCTTCGTGGAGGGCGTCGGCGCGCTCGTGGACCGGCGGGGCAACGACACCTACGTCGCCGGCGGGAAGTACACGGACGAGATCAGGTACTTCGACCACTACCTGAGCCTGTCTCAGGGCTTCGGCTACGGGTGGCGGCCCGACGCCTCCGGAGGAGTCGGCATCCTGGCGGACGCCTCCGGGAACGACGTCTACGTTTCCGACATCTTCGGGCAGGGCTCGAGCTACTGGTTCGCGGTGGGCGGTCTCGTCGACGCGGAGGGGAACGACGAGTACGTCTCCTACCAGTATGCGCAGGGGGCCGGCACTCACATCACCGTGGCGGCGCTAGCGGAGCTCGGGGGCGACGACAACTACGTTTCCAAGGGAGTCTCGCAGGGCTGCGGGCACGACCTCGCCATCGGCATCCTCCACGACCACGCCGGCGACGACAACTACGCGTGCCACGACCTTTCTCAGGGCGCGGGGAACGCGAACGGAATCGGCATGATCATCGACGACTCGGGAGACGACGCCTACTCGGTGCGCAATCCGCACAACACGAACGGTTATGGCAACTTCCGCAGAGACTACGGGAGTGTAGGGATCCACATCGACTGCTCGGGTACCGACTCGTACAACGGAAGAGGCTCCGACGGCGAGTGGTGGATCGGGAGCGATCACGGAATAGGCGTCGACTCGAACGAGCGCGAGGAGGAGAGCGAATGAGACCGCGACCGTCCAGTCTGATCGTGTTCTGCGCCCTTTTTCTGGTCGCGGTCCTGGGGCCGCCCGTCCGAGCGCAGGCGCAGCCGGCACAGACGTCGCCCGCGACCGGCGATACCTCCGAGCTTTCGTCTCTATCTCCCGAGGAGCTCTTCCTGCGCGCCTCGTCCTCGGCTCTCCAGTTCCAGCACCTGCGCGAACCCTCGCGCCGGTTGCTGGTCCGCGACTACGGGACGAGCCTGCCCTACCTCGTGACGAAGCTGGACTCGGAAGACGCGAGGGAGCGACACGCGCTCGAGGACATCCTGAAGAAGATCGGAGAGCCCGCGGTCCGTCCGCTGATCGAAGCGTTCGAGTCCGAACTCCGCCGCGACGACACGTCGCGCGGCGCGAGAATGGCGGCGGGAATTCTGGGGAGGCTGGGCGACGATTACGCGGTGCCGTCTCTCGAGTCAGGCGCGTCACACGACGAGTGGAAGGTGAGAAGCTCCGTCGCCTCCGCGCTCGGCCGCATCGCGGATCCCGGGGCGTCGGACGCCATCCTCGAGCTTCTGAGTGACGAGAACGAGATCGTCCGGAAGAGCGCGGCGGTCGCCCTGGCGCGAATCGCGGAAGACGACGCGAATGCCCTGGATGAGACCGCGACGGCGCGGCTGGCGAGGGCGCTGGGAGACAGCTACTACGCGGTCAGATACGGAGCGTCGAGGGCGATCGGCGCGTGCGGAGAACGCGCGCTGCCCCTGCTCGAGAGTCTGGCGCGCGAGGGCGGCGAGCACTCGCGGCTGCTCGCGACGCGGGCGCTTGGGACCATAGGCACCGGGAAGGCCCGGCACATCCTCCGTTCTCTCACCGAGTCCGACGACTGGACCTTGAGGGCACATGCCGCCCGCGCGCTCGCGCGCGCCGGGCCATCGGGGCGCGACCGCCACAGACTCCGCGACCTGGCCGGCGACCCCCACCCGCTCGTCTCCTCAATCGCCGGGGACACGCTCGAAGCCGACTGACGGCGCGTGAGACCGGGCTCGAAGATTGCTCCCGGCAACCACACGCGCGGAGGCATCGAATCCCCGCAACCATCAAAGTTGCGCATCACCAACCATAATTAGTTGGCCTCTTGCGTTCAACTTCGCTCACCATGTGCGGTTTGGGCAAATCCCGGTTGACCGAGAGCCACGCATGTAATACAATAGGGACTGAAAGTGTGGCAGAGTATCGGCGCTGCGCTCCCGGCGTTTAGGTTGCGTGTACAGGCAAGTCACGTCTTCAGACCCGATGCGGCGCGTCCGACTATGATGCGCACCGGCGTCCCCCGGCGCGAGAACACATCGGCAACGCCGGTCACGGTGTCGGGTCTTGAAGCTCCAGTTATAGATGCATCACGAGATGGCAACGTCAGGAGAAAGGAGATGTGCGAGATGAAGAAGCTGGTAATTGCAGCTGCGACGCTCGCGTGCGTGCTCTTCGTCGCGCAGGCCGCCTTCGCCACGAGCTATTCGATCGGGCTCACCGGTTCGGGCAGCCTCATGAAGAATGGCGCCACGTACAGTGGAACGTTCATGTTCGGCATGAGCGGCACGTGGACGATAGATATTGACGACTCGCTGTGGCCGGATGAGTCGGACAGCAACGCAAGATGGGACTACATCTGGAGCGTCTTCGAGTACGACGACACCGTAGGCGCGAAAGCCTGGTACGGTACGTTCAGCCAGGCCACGATCGGCGCGACGCCAACGTTCGAGTTCGTGACGACGAGTCCCGGCGGAACGGTCGCGGGCGACTGCACCTTCCGGATCATGATCCGCGACTGGAGCGGAGACGGAGTGCTTCAGCAGCGTGAGAAGCACGACGACAGCCAGATCGTCTATACGCTGTCGATCGACCCGACCAGGGGCACCGGGATCTTTGAAAACTGGTGCGGCTACGGGTCCATCAGCTCCGGCAACTTCCGCTTCGTGAACCCTCCGCAGGACAACATGCTGGAGATTGCCGGGCAGCTCATCACGGAGGAATGCCCGAGTCCTGTCGAGGAGTCGTCCTGGAGCACGATCAAGGCTCTGTACAATTAGTCGCCGGTAGCCGCGAGACCGGCTTGACATACTGAGAGCGGAAGACAACGTCCTCACGGACACACTCAAAGGAGAGGAAGATGCGCGCACTGACGATCGTACTTGCCCTGGCAGTTGCCGCGTTCGCGACGACGGCTTCGGCTGACTTCATCTGGTTCACGGGCGTGGGCACCGGCGACTTCATGGACAGCCCTCCGACCTTCGTCGGCAACATGGAGCTTCCCGGCGACATAGAGGACGGCCAGTGGACGATAACGATTCCCGACGACGGATGGCCGACCGATCCGGTCGAGCGCGAGGCCTACATCTGGACCACGTTCTACGCTGACAACTACGAGCCCGGAACGCCCGGCTCCTGGAAGGGCTACTTCGACGGAACCACGAACGGCTCAATGAACGACCTCGAGATCATCGACAACACGAACGGCGGAACGATGACCGGCATAACGACGCTCGAGGTACAGGTCCAGGACCTGAACAGCAACGGCGTCCTCGACGGTGAGGAGTTCTGCGAGGGCAGCGACACCGGCATCGTCATCATCATCCGCGACGGCTCGGGATGCTACGACGGCTGGTGCGGCGACGGTAACTTCAACGGAACGTTCCTGAAGGAAGACTGCGCCAACTCCAGTGTCGAGACGTGGAACTTCGGAATGTACCTCTGGATAGAGGACTGCGCGACTCCGGTTGAGACCACGACCTGGGGCTCGATCAAGGCCATGTACAACTAGGCCGACTGACGCTTTGAAGTGTCACCGGGCGAGACCTGCTCCCCCGAAGCTGACCCCCGGCCAGAGCGAGCTGCAGGTCGAAGCCTGAACTGCCAGGTAGTGGCGAAGGGCGACCGGACATGGTGGTAAGAGAATCCCGGCGCGTGTTGGGATCAGCGGTCGGGCTGATGTCCCTCGCGTCGCTGGCGATACTGCTCACGGCTTCTCTCGCAGGAGCCTTCGGAGGAACGAACGGAGGGGCTCGAAATCGGATCAGGATAGCTGAGGCGCCACGACTCCACTCATCCTCTTCCGGTGAGCCGCTCCATTCAGCCGACAGCTACCGCCGTGCTTCGACGATAAACTTGCCCTCTTCAGAAATGGCCCGAACCGGCGCGACCGCAAGGCCGCGCCGGTTCTTGTCTGAACCGTCCGGGACCTCTCCCGTTTTGCGGCGACTCGTCGCCGTCCCTCCTGCAGCGCGACCGAAGCTGAAGTCGATCCGCTTCCTGACCGCCGAACAGCCGATCGCCGTCGACCCGGCGCGACTCGGCGACATCGCCCGGATCGAGTTCGCGGGGCTTCTGCGCGACCAGTCTCTGGCCTGGCTCGTGATCGACACGGAGATGCTCGCCGCCGCAGCGCCCGCAACCGGATTCAGAAGCGTCGACTTCGAGCTCACCTTCGAAGGCTCGAGTGGGCGCGCCTCGCTTCCAACCGGCCCGTTTAGCCGCGTTTGCGCGCGCGCAATAGCGAACTACGACATCCAGGCCGAGGACAGCGGCGCCTGGACTCCGACGTATCGCCCGGCCCGCTCCGGGAGCACCGGAAGCGTCACGTATTGCCAGTCGGTAGCCGACTGCGCGCAGAACGGGATCGACATGCTCTTCATCGTCGCCGAGCAGCTCGCGTCGGCCCCGTCGCTGGCCGCGTATGCGGCTCACCACGCGGGTTACTTCGGGCTGAACGTGGGCATCCTGGACGCGGGGGATCTGCCGGAGCTTACTCCGGAGGCGATCCGCCAGTTCATCCAGGACGTCTACGACACTCAATCGGCCGAGCACTTCGGCGACGGGCACCTGGGGTTCGTTCTTCTGGTCGGGGACGCGTATGCCGACGACAACGAGACCAATATGATCCCCGCCTACTACGGCTACGGAGGCACCGAGTCCGCCTCCGACCACTATTACGCGTGCGTGAGCGGAGATGACGATTTCGAGGATGTCATGGTCGGCCGGCTCTCCGTGGGGAACCTCCAGGAGCTGGTCGCCCTTCTCACGAAATCGTCGCTCTACATGCCTCACACGGAGGGCGAGGTCTGGCATGAGCGCGTGCTCCTCATCGCCGGGCTCTTCTACACGACGAAGGAGAAGTACGTCGAGCTGTTCGACGAATACGACGAGCTGATCCCCGAGGGGGTCGCGACCGACCGCATCTACCGACACGACTACGACAACAGCGATGATTGCGCGCTCGATGTCGTGGAAGGTTTCAACGAAGGCTATCTATTCGCCAACTTTAACGGCGACGGCTGGATTTCGAGCTGGCACCAGACGCTGAACACGACGCACATTCCGCTCATCCAGAACCAGCACCGGCTACCGATCCTGCTCTCCATGGCGTGCAACACCGGGCGTTTCGACAACGTGACCTACACCGACGCGAACGGGTCCTACGATTGCCTGATCGAGCAGATGCTCAACGCCTCGGAGGGCGGAGCGGTCGCCGCCGTTGCGGCGCCACGCGCGAGCGACGGCGGGATCTTCAGGTCCTTCACGAAGGAGATCTACAACGCCGCCTTCGAACAGCGATGCGTCTTCACAGGCGAGCTTCTGGCCACGGCGAAGCTCCTCCACCTCCAGAACGAGGGCGACGTCAGCTACGCGCGGCAGTTCAACCTGTTCGGTGATCCGACGTTGATCTTCGCATCGGAGTCCGAACCGGCCGGTCAGCCGGATCTCGCCGTCAAGCCGTACGACACGACGTGGAGTCCGGAGTTCGCGGTGGCCGGAGAGGACGTCTCGGTCTTTGTAGGCGTCGAGAACCAAAGCGCCGTCACCGCGCCGAACGTGCTGGTGAGGATCGCGGGCACGTCCGACGCGGGCTCTTATGAGTACGAGCAGTCGGTAGTCGAGATCGGACCATGGGAGACCGCTGCGGTGCCGTTCACGATCCCCTCCGCGGGGCTCGGCAACCACGAGGTCGTGGTGAGTGTTGACCCGGACGACACGATCTCCGAACTCGAGGAAGACGACAATTCGTTCTCCCACTCCTTCTACGCCTACCCGACCCTGCCCGGGTTCCCCGTGCAGCTCGGCCTCACGATCCACAGCCCCTGCGTTTCCCACGTAGGCATCGAGGACGAGCGTGTGCTGGTGCCCGATGAAGACGGCAGGATCTGGGCGCTCGGTCCCGGAGGCGCGATAGAATGGGCCTCGAATCCCAGCTGGGGTCCCTCCCATTACGGTCGGGAGATAGCCGCCGCGTCCGGTGACCTCGACGGAGACGGGACCAACGAGGTGATCGGGACCAAGTTCATGGGAATCACGGCCTTAGACGCGAACGGCGGGGAGCTATGGATCGCGAACACGGACGATCCCGTTGGATACCCGGTGCTCGCCGACGGGGACTCCGACGGCGACCTGGATGTGGTCGTCTCCACCAGAGCGATCTACGGGGGCGCATCGAAGATAGTCGCCATAGATGAGGACGGGTCCGAGATCTGGCAGCACACGCTGCCGCAGGGTGTGGACATCACAACTACGCCGGTCGTCGGCGACTTCGATCTCGACGGCCACATCGACCTCACCTACGGGACCTCCACGGGAATGGTGGAGGCCCTTTCCTGCGCGACCCTTCCCCCTTCCGAACTGTGGTCGCCCTTCTCCGCGGGGACTCTGGAGGTCCGGTCCCTTGGTCTGGCCGATCTCGATTCCGACGGCCTTCTGGAGATCGCCGTCGCGGGAGACGGCGTCAGATGCGTGAATGCCGAGAGCGGAACTGACGCCGGTCTCCAGGTCTCTCTCGACGGCCCCGTAGTAGGACTGGCGATAGGGGACGCCGACGGGGACGGAGACCCGGAGATGATCGCCGCGACGTCGGCCGGCACGGTAAGCCTGATCGACGGAGGAAGCGTCCTCTGGTCGCGCGCTCTGTCGGGGGTCCCCGGTTCGTCCGCCACGGTGGCCGATGTTGACGGCTCCGGGACACACGAAATACTGATCGGTACGGAGGCCGGCTACCTGCACGTCCTCACCGGCGACGGCGTCGACCTGGTCTCCCCGGTTCCTTTGGACGGGGCCTGTCTCACACCGTTCGCGGCCGATCTGACGGGCGACAGCAAGTTCGACGTGGTCGCCTGCTCGTCGGAGGGGACTGTCTACTGCCTGACGTTCGGCGGACAGATCGAGCAGACCGACAAACCGGACTGGCAGGGCCTGGGCGGCAGCGCGAGCCGGGCGTCGATTCTCGAACAGCCGTACTGGGGCACCATCAACGGCAATCTGGTCCTTTCCGGGAACTTCCACATTGTCGACGATCTGATCATCCCATCGGGCTCGACGCTCACCGTGGCCTCCGGCACTCAGATGTTGTTCGACGGGGCCGCTCTGGAGATAGGCGGAACGATGTTCGCTCCGGGCATTCCGGGCAATCCGATCGTGTTGTGCTCGTCGTCCGAGCAGCGCGACAGATGGTCCGGAATAGAGGCGCATCAGGGGGCGGACATAGCTCTCAGCTCATGCGTGGTCACTGACGCCGACACCGCACTGGAAGCCAGGCAGTGCGCGGTCTCGCTGATCGACTGCCAGCTGACGGACAGCGGGATGGGGGCGAGCCTCGAAGACGTGACCTTCTACGCCAACGGCACTTCCTTCTCGAACTGCGACGGGCTCGGGCTCTCGATCGAGGGGGGCAGCGGCTCAGTCATCGCCTGCACGGTCGACGGGAATGGAACGGGCGGGCTGGAAGCGCTCGACGCCTCCGACTACCGGTTCGTGCGCAGCGGGTTCAGCGGCACGACTAACGGCCACGGCGCCGCGTTCCGATCGTTCAGCAATTCGACCGTCGACTCCTGCTCGTTCGACGGGAACTCCGGGAGCGGCGTTCTGGTGAAGCGCTCCTCGCCGAAGTTCGAGATGTGCGAGTTCACGGACAACAGCCTTTACGGCATGGAGTGCGAGCGTCTCTCCATGCCCTGGATGAGCTGGTCGACGGTCACGGGCAACCGGATCGGCGTGGTCGCCTCCGCCAGCTCCGTGCCAAACCTCGGCGACGACATGGTGCCGGACTCCGGCTACAACTCGGTCTACGGCAACCAGCAGGCCGCGGTGGCCAACCTCAACTCCGAGCACGCTCCGCTCTACGCCAGGAGAAACTGGTGGGGCGCGGACCCGCCGGCAGGCAGGATCTTCATGGGCTACGTCATATATCTCCCGTGGCTCTCCGAGGCGCCGGACCCCTCGCTCATGGCGAGCGACGTGGCGGAAGTAGAGCTTCCCGCGAAGTACGCGCTGTCGCAGAACGCGCCCAATCCTTTCAACCCGAGAACCACTCTCTCCTTCTCGGTACCTCCTTCCGCGGGGCCGGTCAGCATCTCGGTCTACGACGCCTCCGGGCGGCTGGTACGCTCGCTCTTCGACGGACCCTCCGAACCCGGCAAGCACCGCGTCACCTGGGACGGCCGAGACGGCGCCGGTAACAGGGTTGCAAGCGGCATCTACTTCGCTAGAATGATTGCTCCGGACTTCGCGGCGTCGCGGAAGATGATCCTCATCAAATAGCACGGGGCCGCGAGCAAGGCCCACAACGCCGCGGGGGTCGAACCTCATTCCGGGCCTTCTCGTCGCCCGGGTGTGCGCGCCTCGCTCCCGGCGGAGGAACCCCACATGGCACAGGTGAAACACATCGGCGTGCTCACGAGCGGCGGCGACGCTCCGGGCATGAACGCCGCTACGAGGGCGACCGTGAGAACCGCGCTCGCGAACGGCGTGAGGGTCACCGGTATCATACGCGGATTCGCCGGTCTCATATCGGGCGACTTCGAACAGCTCCAGGCGCGTTCCGTATCGAACATCATCCAGCTCGGCGGGACGATGCTCAAGACGAGCAGAAGCGATGAGTTCTACGAAGAGGACGGGCGGACTCAGGCCGCCGCCAGAATGGCCGACGCGGGGATCGACGCTCTCGTAGCCATAGGAGGAGACGGGACCTTTCGCGGTCTCCGCGATCTCTATGAGGAGCACGGTACTCCCGCGGTCGGACTCCCCGGCACGATCGACAACGACATCTACGGGACGGACTTCACGATCGGCTTCGACACCGCCATCAACACTGCGCTCGAGTCGATCGACAAGATCCGCGACACGGCCGCTTCTCACGACAGGATATTCTTCATAGAGGTGATGGGCAGGAAGTGCGGCGCCATCGCGCTTGAGGTTGGAGTCTCGGGCGGCGCGGAAGGCGTCCTCGTGCCCGAGGTGCCTGTCGACCTGGACAAGCTCTCCGAGGCGATCATCGAGGGCAAGGAGCAGGGCAAGACCAGCTACATCATCGTGGTCGCGGAGGGCGCCTACGAAGGCGGCGCCCAGCCGGTCTGTGACATAGTCACCGATAGGGTCTCGCTCGAGGGTCGCGTCAGCGTCCTGGGCCACGTGCAAAGAGGCGGCTCACCGACGTCGTCGGACCGGAGGCGCGCCAGCCGGATGGGTAGGGCTGCGGTGGAGGCCTTGCTGGAAGGAGAGAGAGACGTGATGGTAGGCGTCAGCTGCGGCGAGACCGTGCTGGTTCCACTGGAGGACGCGACAACGAAGAAGAAGAGGGTTGACCTCGACCTCCTGAAGCTGGCAGAGATCACCGCCACGTAGGCTCGCGCCGCATGCGGAACGGACTGCGACCGACGTCGGCAGCCAACCCAAGAGAAACGAAGAGGGGCGCCCCCGAGGGCGCCCCTTTCGCGTATGTCGCATATGGTCAGGCGTTAGTCTTCTCTCAAGGCGGACCTGCGCCGATCACGTTCCGCGGCGCTACTCCTCCTTCTTGAAGATCATCTTCCCGTCTTCCGCATCGACGACGACCGTGTCACCGTCCACGTACTCGCCTTCCAGGATTCTGACGGCCAGAGGATTCTGAACCTCTCTCTGCAGCGCGCGCTTGAGCGGGCGCGCACCGTACACGGGGTCGAAGCCCTCGCGCGCGATCACCTCCTTGGCGGCCTCCGTGAGCTCGAGTTCGATGTTCCTGTCTGACAGAAGCTGCGAGATCCTCCGAAGCTGGATGTCGACTATCTGTTTGATGTGCGTCAGCTCCAGCGAATTGAAAAGCACGATCTCGTCAATACGGTTCAGGAACTCGGGTCGGAACTGCGCGCGCAGCGCGTCCATCACGCGGGTCCTGATCTCGTCCTTGTTGTCCGGCTTCAGGTCCTGCAGCCACTGGCTCCCGACGTTCGAGGTCATGATGACGATGGTGTTCGTGAAGTCGACCGTCCTGCCCTGCCCGTCGGTCAGCCTGCCGTCGTCGAGTATCTGGAGGAGCACGTTGAAGACCTCCGGGTGAGCTTTCTCTATCTCATCCAGAAGCACGACCGAGTACGGCCTTCTTCGAACGGACTCCGTCAGGTACCCGCCCTCTTCGTAGCCTACGTACCCGGGCGGCGCGCCGATCATCCTCGACACCGAGTGCTTCTCCATGAACTCCGACATGTCGACTCTGACCATCGCGTCCTCGTCGTCGAAGAGGAACTCCGCCAGCGCGCGCCCCAGCTCGGTCTTCCCCACGCCCGTGGGGCCCATGAAGATGAACGAGCCTATGGGCCGGCTCGGGTCCTGGAGCCCGGCACGGGCCCGGCGGACCGACTCGGAGACCACCTTGATGGCCTCGTCCTGCCCGACGACCCTCCGGCGCAGTCTCTCCTCCATCCTGAGGAGCTTGTCGCGTTCACCCTCGAGCATCCTGGAGACCGGTATCCCCGTCCAGCTCGAGACGACCGCCGCCACGTCGTCCTCGTCGACCTCTTCCTTGAGCATCTGGCGGTCCTCCTGGAGCTCCGCCAGCCGCTCGTTCTGCTCCGCGAGCGTCGCCTCGAGCTCCGCGAGCTTCCCGTAGCGAAGCTCGGCGGCCCGGTTCAGGTCGCCCTGACGCTCCGCCCGCTCGTACTCGGTCTTGACGTCCTCGATCGCGGCCTTGGTCTCGCGTAGCGCGGTGATCGCTTCCTTCTCGTTCTCCCAGTGGACCTTCATCTCGCCCGACTGTTCCTTGAGGTCGGCGAGCTCCTGCTCGATGCTGTCGCGACGCTCCTTAGACGCCGCGTCCTTCTCCTTCTTTAGCGCCTGGCGCTCGATCTCGAGCTGCGTGATGCGCCGCTCGATCTGGTCAAGCTCCTGCGGCATCGAGTCGATCTCGATCCGGAGCCTCGAGGCCGCCTCGTCGACCAGGTCGACCGCCTTGTCGGGCAGGAACCGGTCCGTGATGTACCTGTGCGAGAGCGTAGCGGCCGCCACGAGCGCGGTATCCTTGATCCGCACGCCGTGGTGCACCTCGTATCGCTCCTTGAGCCCGCGCAGGATCGCAATGGTGTCACCGACCGACGGCTCGCCGACGTAGACCGGCTGGAACCGCCGCTCCAGCGCCGCGTCCTTCTCTATGTGCTTGCGGTACTCGTCGAGCGTCGTCGCGCCGACCGCGTGCAGCTCGCCTCTTGCCAGCGCCGGCTTCAGCATGTTCGACGCGTCGACCGAACCCTCGGCCGCGCCGGCGCCCACGAGCGTGTGCATCTCATCTATGAAGAGGATGATCTCGCCCTCGGCGTCCTCGATCTCGCGGAGCACGGCCTTGAGCCTGTCCTCGAACTCGCCCCTGTACTTCGAACCGGCGACGAGCGCGCCCACGTCGAGCGCCGTTAGCCGCTTGTTCTTGAGCGAATCCGGCACGTCGCCCGCGACGATGCGCTGCGCCAGCCCCTCGACGATGGCCGTCTTGCCGACGCCCGGGTCGCCGATCAGGACCGGATTGTTCTTCGTGCGCCTCGACAGCACCTGGATGACGCGACGAATCTCCTCGTCGCGGCCGATGACGGGGTCCAGCTTGCCCGACCTCGCGAGGTCGGTGAGGTCGCGACTGTAGCGCGACAGCGCCTGGTATTTCTCCTCGGGGTTCTGGTCGGTCACGCGCTGGCTGCCGCGGATCTCGACAAGGACCTTGAAGATGTTCTCGCGCGTCGCGCCGGCCTCGCGGAGAATGGCCCCGCCGGGCGACTCCTTCTCCTCTGCTATGGCGATGAGAAGGTGCTCCGTGCTCGTGTACTCGTCCTTGAGCTGCTGGGCTTCGTTCCACGCCGTTCCGAGTACCGACTGGAGCGTGGACGACGCGTACGCCTGGCCGGCCGCGCCGTGAACCTCCGGCAGCTTGTCTATCTCCTTGCCCAGACCGGTCCGTATGCCGGACACGTCCGCTCCCAGGCGCTGAAGTATCGGCAGGACGATGCCCTCGCGCTGTTCCAGGAGCGCGTGGAGCAGGTGCTCCGGCGTGATCTCCTGGTG
>WJLY01000076.1 GCA_014728245.1 Candidatus Effluviviaceae Genus IV sp. | reverse complement strand
CCCGATGACCGTCCCTGCCGCTGCGACCGTGAGCATCTCGGTCGAGCCAGGTGACGTCACGCTCGTGGCGGGGGAGGATCTGGACGTCTCCGCGCAGGTCTCAGGGCCGCTCGAGGGCGCGCCGGTTCTTCGGTTGCGCTATGAGGGCGAGCTGCCGGTCGAGCGGGAGATGAGCGGAGTTTCTGACTCCGCGTATGTCGCCTCCCTCCCGGACGTCAGGGTCCCTCTCACCTACAGCGTCTCCGCGGAAGAGACGGAAAGCGAGATCTACCGCGTCGACGTCCTCGAGCGACCCTTCATAACGGGTATCCGCCTGGAGTACGACTTCCCGGACTACTCGGGCCTCCTGCCGAGGGAGGTCGACGAGAACACCGGCGACATAACGGCCTTGAGGGGCACGCGCGTCCGACTGACCACGACGTCCAGCAAGCCGTTGCGCGGGGCGTGGCTCGCGTTCGGAAAGGGCGACACGGTCGAGCTGTCACGAGAAGGCCCCGCTACCTTCGAGGGCGAGATCGTCGTGGAGGAGAGCGGTAGGTATTCGATCGGCGTGCTCGACAGTGACGGCCTTACGAACCCCAATCCGACCGAGTACTCGATCGTCGCGATCGGGGACGAGCGCCCGCTGGTCCGCATCGTCGAGCCCGGCAGGGACATGGAGGTCCCGCGCGGGATGACACTGCCGCTGGCGATATCGGCACTCGACGACTACGGCGTGGCGTCCGTCGCCATCCGCTACTCTGTACAGGGCCGCGCCGGAGAGGAGGATGTTCCTGTTGCCGAATACGCCTCGAACGAGCCGCGAGAGGTGGCGGACGAGTTCGTCTGGGACCTGGCGGAGACGGGATTGCTGCCGGGTTCGGTCCTCGTCTATCGCGCGGTCGTGACCGACAACGACACGGTTACCGGGCCGAAGACCGGCGAGAGCGAGACCTTCATTCTCCGGTTCCCGTCGATGGCCGAGCTCTACAGCGATGTCGTCGAGGAGGAGGACGACATCATAGGCGATCTCGACGAGCTGGTTGAGGAGCAGGAGCACGTGCGCGGCGAGTTCGACGAGATCCGGGAGGAGATGAAGAGCGACCCGGACGTCGACTGGCAGAAGCAGGAACGCGTCGAGGAAGCCCTGCAGCGTCAGGAGGAGGCCGCGGAGTCGGTGGCCGAGATGGCCGACCGCATGAGCGAACTCACCGAGCGCATGAGCGAGAGCGACCGGATCACGCTCGAGACGCTGGAGAAGACCGAGGAGATAACCAGGCTCCTCGATGAGGTGGGCACGGAGGAGATGCGCGAGCTTCTGGACGAGATCCGCCAGGCGATGCAGGAGCTCGCCGCCGACGAGGTCAGCGAGGCGATGGAGAGAATGTCGCTCACGCAGGAGGACTACCTGCGTCGGCTGGAGAAGACATTGAACCTCCTGCGCCGCGTCAAGGCCGAGCAGCAGCTCGCGGACGCGGCCGACCGCGCGGAAGACCTGGCCGCCAGGGAGCAGGAGATGGCCGAGGAGGCCGGCGGGAATCCCGACGCTGAGTCGTGCGAGAGCATGGCGCGGGAGCAGGAGCTCCTGAAGGAGCAGGCCGAGAAGCTCCGGAGCGATCTCGAGCAGGCCATCGAGGACATGAAGAAGGTCGACGAGAACGCCGCCGCGCAGATGCAGGAGGCGCTGGATCAGATGGAGCGCTCCGGCACGATCGCGAAGATGGAGAAGGCCGGGTTTAGCCTCCTGGGCGACAAGCCGTCGGAGGCGAGTTCCCAGTGCGAGTCGGCCGCAAGCGATCTTCTGGCGCTCTTCTCGAGCCTCTCCAGCTGCCAGGGGAACATGTCCTGCAAGTTGAACAGGCGGGACAGGGAGACGACGATGCGCGCGATCGACGAGCTCCTGGGAGTCTCGGCGGAGCAGGAAGAGATCATGAAGACGATAGAGGAGCGGGAGAGGATGCCGCGGTCGACGATCGTCTCGCTCGTTCAGAAAGAGACCGACCTCATAGAGGCGATGTCCGCCATCGCGAACAGGACATTCTCGCAGTCGAAGGACTCCTTCGTCATAGACCCGAAGCTCCTGCGTCAGATAGGGATAGTCCAGGCCATGATGTCGAACGCCGCGTCTGAGTTGGCCGACGGGGGCACGTCGGCCGGCCACCGGGAGGCCCGGCGTGCGCTCGGGGCGGTCAACGGGCTCGTGGTCAACCTGTTGTCGAAGAAACAGGGTCAGTCGCAGGGCGGCGGCGGCGCGATGCAGCAGCTCATGCAGCAACTGCAGCAGACGGCCCAGCAACAGCAGCAGCTCACCGACGCGACGGCCGAGCTGCAGCGCCGGATGGAGCAGATGGGGATGGGGTCGGACGTCCGTC
This sequence comes from Candidatus Effluviviaceae Genus IV sp., assembly GCA_014728245.1. GTDB lineage: Bacteria > Joyebacterota > Joyebacteria > Joyebacterales > Joyebacteraceae > WJLY01. The sequence continues at coordinate 1,834 of WJLY01000076.1, read as the reverse complement.
GCCAGCTCGCGGACATCAAGGCTCGTCAGCAGCAGATACTGGAAGACACGCGGAGGCTCGCGCGCGAGATCGGAGACAGGGGCGAGATCCTGGGCAGGCTCGACGACACGGTCGAGGAGATGGAGGAGACGCTCGCCGAGATGGAGAGAAGCGGCGCTTCGGACGAGACCGTCAACCGGCAGAAGCGGATTTTGTCCAGGCTGCTCGACGCGCAGCGTTCTCTCAGGAGACGGGATTACACGCGGGAGAGGCGGTCCCGAACGGGAGAGCAGTACGGGCGCGAGGCGCCGGACGAGCTGCCGGAGAGCCTGACGACCGCGAAGGAGGAGCTGCGCGAGGACCTCCTGAGGGCCATGCAGAGGGAGTACCCGAACGAGTACCGTGAGCTCATACGCGCGTACTTCGACGGCCTGGCGCGTGACGCGAGCGGGAGAGAGGCGGACGCCGAATGAGTGACCTGAGACGAACAGCCGCTCCGGTGCTTCTGTGCCTTCTGGCGGGCGCTCTCATCGCGGTTTCGCATCCGGCGGACGCGCGCGAGTCGGGCGTCCACGCCAGGGAGCTGGCGCTTGCCAGGCAGTCTCTCATCTTCGGGGACGTGGAGCAGGCGATACGGATCTACGAGCGCATTCTCGAATCCGACCCGGATGAGAAGCGAGCGCTCTGGGGCCTCGTGGAGGTCTATTCCTCGGCAGGCATGGACCGCGAGAAGCTCGTCCCTCTCCTCACTGACTGGTTACAGGAGCATCCGGATGACATGCGGGCGAGGCTCGAGCTCGGCGCGGCCCACGCCAGGCTGGGCGAGCTCGAGCGGGCCCACGAGATATGGACGGCCGCGCTGCGCGACGGGAAGCCCGACGCGGGACGGTATTCCGAGGTGGGCGCCATGGAGATGCGCTACGGCATGAACGAACAGGCGGTGGAGACCTATCTTGAGGCGCGCCGCGTGTTCGACGTGCCGGTGCTCTTCGCGGAGGACCTGGTAAGGGCGTACACGGATCTGGGGGAGTATGAGAGCGCGATAGACGAGTGCGTGGTGGCGGTCGGGGAGCACTCGGGCATCATCCAGTGGGCGGTCAACCGCGTCGAGATGATGCTCGAGGAGGGAGCCGATCGTCGCTCCGTCGAGAGGAAGATCGACGAGGTCGCCAGCTCGGGCAGCGCCGTCCCCTCGGTCCTGAGCTTCGCGGGCAGTGCGTACATCGCTCTCGGGTCACCCGAGAAGGCGGTTCGCGCCTTCCTCCTCGCGGACGAGCGCGCCCCGGACCAGGGGCGGCAGCTCCTGGAGCACGCGATGATCCTGAGGAGCGCCGGACTCGAGGACGAGGCGCGCGAGGCGTACGTGACGGTCGAGGAGAGGCACCCGGGAACGATGAACGCCGCCATGGCGGGAGTCGAGCTCGGGATCGGTCTCGCCGAGGAGGGAAGGGTCGAGGAAGCGATAGAGGCGCTGGAGGAGACGGCCGGCCGCTACACGCAGTTCTCCGCCGGGGGCGAGGCGCTCCTAGCGGTCGCCAGGCTCAAGCTTCGCGAGCTGGGAGAGCCGACCGAGGCTATCGCTACGATCGACCGCCTGCTCTCGGAGGAGCGCAGCAGAGGGAAGAGGCTCGACGAGGAAGCGAGTCTCCTGCGCCTGCACGCGCTCATGGGCCTGAGCAGGTTCGACGAGGCGCACGGGAAGGCGGAGGAGCTTCTCTCCGGAAGGCTTCACGACGACGTTCACGAGAAGGTCGCCTACGCGCGCGCGTTCTCTTCGTTTCTCGCTCACGAGAGGATGAGGGCTCTCGACGAGTTCCGGGAGATGATCGAGGAGGACCCGGCGGGGAGTCTGGTG
>WJLY01000075.1 GCA_014728245.1 Candidatus Effluviviaceae Genus IV sp. | reverse complement strand
GCTCAAGAGCGCGGCCGAGGCCGGCGCCGAGCTGGCCGTCTTTCCAGAGATGTTCCTGACGGGCTACCCGCCGCACGACCTGCTGGAGAGGCACTGGTTCGTGGAGCGTGCGGAAGCGGCCCTAGCGGACGCGGACGCGGTCTCGAGGCGCTTTCCGGACACGGCGGTCCTTCTCGGAACCGTGACGAGGAGCGAACGCCCGGCCGGCAAGGGACTCAACAATTCGGCCGTCCTTCTCAAGGACGGAGACACGCTGGCAACAGTGCACAAGGTCCTCCTTCCCACGTACGATGTCTTCGACGAGGCGCGTTACTTCGACGCCGCTGAAGAAGTTCATCCGGTCCAGCTCGGAGACGAGGTCCTCGGGGTCACGATCTGCGAGGACGCGTGGAACGAAGGGGCGCTCGGCCTTCGTCCCGCCTACATGCGCGACCCCGTGGCGCAACTGGCGGAGAGGGGCGCGACGCTCTTCGTGAACATCTCCGCCTCCCCCTTCTGCGTCGGAAAGGACCGCTTGCGGTACGAGCTCTTCTCCGGTCACGCGTCTCGACACGGCGCTCCCTTCGTAGTGGTGAACCAGGTCGGAGGAAACGACGAGCTGGTATTCGACGGACGCAGCGCGGCCGTCGCGCCCGACGGTTCGCTTCTCGCCTACTGCCCCTCCTTCGAGGAGGACGTACGTGTGATCGATACGGCGTCCGACGCCGGCGATGCGTTCGCGGCGCAGGACGAGACAGACTCGATCCGGCAGGCTCTCGTCACGGGCCTTCGTGACTATGTCCGGAAGTGCGGGTTCTCGAAGGCGGCCGTCGGGCTCTCCGGCGGCATAGACTCGGCGGTCGTGGCCGCGCTGGCGGTCGAGGCGCTGGGCCACGCCAACGTGATGGGCGTCACGATGCCCTCGCCCTACTCCTCGCCCGGAAGCATCGAGGACTCGAGGAAGCTTGCCATGAACCTCGGGATCGGTTTCGCCGTGATCCCGATCTCCGACGTCTATCAGTCCTATCTGGACGAGCTCGATCCTTATCTTGGCGGCGGCGAGGTCGGCGTCACCGAGGAGAACATACAGGCCCGGATACGGGGCAACATCCTGATGGCGCTCTCCAACGAGTCCGGATACCTCCTGTTGTCTACCGGGAACAAGAGCGAGCTGGCGGTCGGGTACTGCACGCTCTACGGGGACATGAGCGGCGGCCTGGCCGTCATCTCCGACGTCCCGAAGACCATGGTCTACGCGCTCGCGGAGGCGCTCAACGGAGAGCGCGAAGTCATCCCGCGCAGCACGATAGAGAAACCGCCGTCCGCGGAACTCAGGCCCGGCCAGAAGGACAGGGACACGCTGCCCCCGTACGAGACGCTCGATCGCATACTCGAGCTCTACATCGACGGCGGCTCGTCGGCCGACGAGATCGTCGCCGAGGGGTTTTCCCGCGCCACCGTCGAATGGGTCATTGGCGCGGTAAACCACAATGAGTACAAGAGGCGGCAGGCGGCGCCCGGCCTCAAGGTCACGAGCAAGGCCTTCGGGATGGGTCGGCGGATGCCGATCGCCGCGCGTTACGAACCGTAGGAACCGCGAGGGCGTCCGCCACGTCCGGCGCTCACTGAGCCGCCACATGCAGCGCTCGCCGGCCATGTCCGGCGCACAAAGAAGCGTTGCGTCCGGCACACAACGAGGCGCCACGTCCGTCGCGCGACGAGCCCGCGCGTCCGGCGCTCATCGGAAGCCGAAAGGAGCCGACACCTTGACAGACCCACGATACGTCAAGCTCGCAGGAGTCCTCGTCCACTATTGCCTGGAGATCGAAAAGGGCGATCTCTTCCAGATCAACTGCTCTCCCCTGTCCGCGCCGCTTGTGCGCGAGGTCTACAGGGAGGCCGTTAGGTCAGGCGCCCACCCGTTTCTCAGAGTGAGCCTGCCCGGCCTGGACGAGATCTTTCTCAAGGGCGCCAAGAAGCACCAGCTCAAGTACGTGAGCCCAATCGCGGAGTTCACGATGGAGAACGTGGACAAACTCCTGTCCATCAGGGCCAGTTCCAACACCAAGGGACTCACGAACACCGATCCGCAGAAGCAGGCCCAGGCCCGGAGCGCCCGCAGGGAGATCATGCAGCGGTTCATGGAGCGCTCCGCCGAGGGTGAGCTGATGTGGTGCGGCACTCAGTTCCCCTGCAACGCGAGCGCGCAGGACGCGGAGATGTCGCTCGCGGAGTACGAGGACTTCGTGCTCAGAGCGTGCCTGGTGCACCGCAAGGACCCTATCGCCGCGTGGAAGGGCGTTCACAGGAAGCAGGCGAAGCTCTGCAGGATGCTCGGAAGCCACAAGAAGCTCCGCATCGTCTCGGAGGGGACAGACATCTCGATGAGCGTCGAGGGCCGCAAGTGGATCAACTCGGACGGCAAGCACAACATGCCCTCCGGGGAGGTCTTCACGGGCCCCGTCGAGGACTCGGTCGAGGGGACGATCTCGTTCTCCTTCCCCGCATGCTACGCGGGAAAGGAGGCTCACGACGTCCGGCTCACGTTCAAGGAGGGTAAGGTAGTCGACGCGAAGGCTTCTAAGGGCGAAGACTTCCTCAAAGCGACGCTCGATACCGACGAGGGCTCGCGGTACGTGGGCGAGATCGCAGTCGGCACGAACTACTCGGTCCAGCAGTTCACCAAGAACACGCTCTTCGACGAGAAGATCGGCGGCACGATCCACATGGCCGTCGGGGCCTCGTACCCGGACTCCGGGGGCCAGAACCAGTCGAGCGTCCACTGGGATATGGTGAACGACATGAGAGAGGGCGGCAAGATCTACGCCGACGGCAAGCTGGTATACAAGGACGGGGAGTTCGTGGAGTAGCGTGGCGCGCCCCAAAACCGCAGCCGCCACTGCAGTCAGGAGACGAACGTGACAGACCCCAGATATGAGAAGCTGGCGAAGGTCTTGGTCGACTACTCGGTCGAGGTGGAGAAGGGCGACCTCGTCGGGATCCAGACCCGCACGGTAGCGGAGCCGTTGACGAGAGAGATCTACAGGGAGTGCATCCGTGCCGGCGCCCATCCGTTCGTACGCTGCGGCATACCCGGGCTCACCGAGATCTTCTTCAAGGAGGCCAGGAAGCACCAGCTGGAGTTCGTCAACCCGATCTCCAGAGAGGAGCTGGAGCGGCTCGACAAGGTGATCTCGCTCTGGGCGGACGAGAACACGAAGGAGCTGGCGAACGTCGACCCGGACAGGCAGCGGATCCGCGCGGGCGCCACCGCGCCGCTCATGAAGCGCTGGAACGAGCGCGAGGCCGCGGGCGAGCTCAAGTGGGTCGGAACGCAGTTCCCGACCAACGCGAGCGCGCAGGACGCGGAGATGTCGCTCTCGGAATACGAGGACTTCGTGCTGAAGGCCTGCCTGGTGCACCGCAAGGACCCGATAGCCGCTTGGAAGAGCGTCCACAGGAAGCAGGCGAAAATATGCCGTCGTCTGGACAAGGCGAAGAAGATCCGCGTCGTGACGAAGGGCACCGACCTCTCGATGGTGGTCGAGGGCCGCAAATGGGTGAACTGCGACGGCAAGGCCAACATGCCGGACGGTGAGATCTTCACGGGTCCCGTGGAGAACTCGGTCGAGGGGAAGATCTCGTTCTCGTTCCCCGCCTTCTACTACGGCCGCGAGGCCGAGGGCGTGCAGCTCACCTTCAAGAAGGGCGAGGTGGCGAAGGCCAAGGCGTCCAAGAACCAGGACTTCCTCGAGGCCATGCTCAACACGGACGAGGGGGCCCGGCGCGTGGGCGAATTCGCAATAGGAACAAACTACTCGGTCCAGCAGTTCACGCGCAATACGCTCTTCGACGAGAAGATCGGAGGCACGGTGCACATGGCCGTCGGATCCTCGATCCCCGAGTCCCGCGGCGTGAACGAGTCCGGCATACACTGGGACATGGTGACCGACATGCGGGACGGGGGAAAGATCTACGCCGACGGGAAGATCGTCTACAAGGACGGAAAGTTCGTGATCGACTAGGCTCGAGGTTGGAGCGTAGGACGACGGCGAGACCGTGTATGAGTACGGGAAGTCCTCGCTCGGCCGTGCCGGAGGCCGAGACGTCAGCCGACGCGAAGACCGGGTACGAGCAAGGCGAGCCAGTGATCGACGAAACCGGAGGCCGAGAACGTCAGCCGGCGCGAAGACCGGGTACGAGCAAGAGAAGTCCGTGATCGACCAGGCCGGAGGTTGGAATGTCAGTAGACTGGCAGCAGATATTCGACATGAAAAAGATCATCGAGTGGCTGCTCACGAGCGGTCTCCAGATCCTGTTCATCCTCGTGGGCGCCTATGTCGTCATCCGGATCCTTCGCTACGTGATCAACAGGATCAACCGGTTCTTCGAGGACGAGGACCCGACGACGCGCAGCGAGAGGGAGAAGCGCGCGGAGACGCTGACGAAGATCCTGAACAACATCATGTCGCTCATCGTGTGGAGCTTCGCGGGCATGATGATCCTGAAGGAGCTGGGTGTAGAGATCGGCCCGATCCTGGCCGGCGCGGGCATCGCGGGCCTGGCCGTGGGGTTCGGCGCCCAGTCGCTCGTCAAGGACTTCCTGAACGGGATGTTCATCGTCGTCGAGAACGAATACCGAGTCGGCGACGTCGTGCAGATAGCGGGGATCGCGGGGCTCGTGGAGAAGATCTCGCTCAGGACCACGGTGCTCAGGGATCTGGAGGGCAAGGTGCACGTCGTGCCGAACGGCGAGATAACGACCGTCACGAACATGACCAAGGAGTGGTCGCGATTCCTGACCGACGTCGGCGTCGCATACAAGGAGAACGTGGACGACGTGATGAAGGTCCTGCAGGACCTCGGCAAGGAGATGCAGGAAGACGAGAAGTACGGTTCGCTCATTCTGGAGCCTCTCACGATCCTGGGCGTCGACAGCTTCGGAGACTCGTCCGTCAACATCAGGATAATGATGACAACCCAGCCGCTCCAGCAGTGGACGGTCGGACGCGAGTTCCGCCGGAGGATGAAGAACCGCTTCGACGAGCTGGGCATAGAGATCCCCTTCCCTCACACGACGGTCTATCTGGGTGAGGGCGAGCCCATGAACAACCGGCTCGCGGTAGAGCTCATGGGTGAGAAGGGCGCCGCTGAGGAGGCTGGTGGCCCGTCCGACGAGCTCATGCGAGAGGACGAGTAGTCTTCGAAGGAGCCGAATCCGGCAACGCGGCGCGCGGCCGGCTCCCGCGTCTCCATGGAGGAGCACCGCATGTTCGATAAGATCCTGGTCGCGGTCGACGGCTCGCTCGACGCGGACGCGGCCGTGAAAGCCGGCGCAACGATCGCCCGGGCCGAGGGCGCGACGCTCGACATCTGTCACGCGTTTCACATCCCCGACCACTACCGGTCCGATCTTGCCGACGCGGTCGAGGACGAGCTCAAGGAAGACGCCAGACGCACTCTGGAGCACGCCGCAGGCGTGGCGCGTTCGGCCGGAATCGACACTGCAGAGCATCTGCTTGAGGAAGGCCACCCGGCCGCGGCCGTGCTCGGGCTGGCCGCGAGACTGGGGTCGACTCTGATCGTGCTGGGAGTGCGCGGCAAGAGCCCGGACACCGTGCGGGCCCTGGGTTCGGTGAGCGCCGCGGTGAGTCAGGGAGCCGAGTGCTCGGTTCTGCTTGTCAGGAGAAAACCGGGAGAGCCCGGCTGAGCGGGTTCGCCTGAATCGCGGGCCGTCGGAATGACTACGCGGGGCCGGCAGCACAGGGCCGAGGCGCCGGGCGGCCTGCCTGAGGATGCCGCGACTTCAGCTGACCCCCGCTAAAGAAGGGCGGTCGCGACCGCAGACATCGAGGACAGAAACTCGTAGACCTCGTGGGGACCGCGCACGAAGAGGGTCGCGAGCGTTGGCCGCGGGGTCGGCGATACAAGAATGGGCAGCGCGGTCGGAACCGCATCCTCGTCCGAATCCGGATCCCCTATCATCCAGATCGAGTCCTCCGCTCCGTCGTCCGACCACTCAAGCACAGCCTCGAAAGCCTCTTCGTCGGTGACGTCGTCACCGATACAGATCGCCAGCGAGTCCTCCGGGTCGGCGTCCCTCAGGATGTGCCGGAGAGCGTCCCCTTTTCGCCAGCCACCGAGCCGCGCCTCCACCCCGTCGTCGCGATACAGGAGCTCGAGCTGGTGATGCTCGTCGAGCGAGCGCACCAGTCCCGAGAAGCTGCGCGTCACGAGACCGACCAGGGGCCGGTCGCAGGCCGCGTGACGAACCGAAACCGCGAACCCCTTGTTGTCCACGCGAACACCCGGGTATTCGCTCAGGGTGCCGTGCGCCTCCAGCTCCAGCCGATGCAGAAGTCTCCTCGCGCTTCCCACGTTCACCGGGCAGACGGTCTCGCCGCCGGGTTTCCTTATCTCGTAGCCTCCCTGCCCGATCAGGCCGACGCCGTCGAGGCCCAGGCTCGCGTCAAGATCGTCCACCGTCTTCCCGCTCATTACGAACAGCGAGACCGAGTCCACCCCGGCGAGCTTCTCCAGTCTGCTCAGGAGCAAGGAAGGAGGCGCGACGTCGGATTCCGTGCCGTTGGGCACGAGCGTGCCCCCGTAGTCCGCGAACAGAAAGATGCGATAGGCGCCGCCCAGCGCTCTCGACAGGAGATCCACTTCTTCTGTCACGTGTCTCGGATAGGTGAGATTGGCTGAGTCGACGACCACCCTGTTCCTCGCAAGTCTACGAGTCGATCGGAGGCCGCCGCCGGAAGCGGGCCCGCGAGACCTCTCAGCTGAGAGACCCGCGAACACGTGAAAGCGGGGCCGAGGGACTACATACATCATAGCCTCTCGACCCCGCGTTGCAAGACACTCTCCGACCGGAACTGAGCGTCCAGTCAGGGTGTCGCCTCTACTTCAGAAGAACCATCATCTTCTTCGAGACGTGGTCGGCGGCCTGCATCCTGTAGAGGTACACGCCGCTCGCGACCCTGTGTCCGTTCTCGTCCCTACCGTTCCACGTCACCGACCTGTAGCCGGCCTCCTGCCGCTCGTCGACCACAGTGCGGACGAGCTTGCCGGCCACGTTGTAGATGTCCAGCCTGACGTGAGCCGGCTGCGGAAGCTGGTACTGGATCACCGTGACCGGGTTGAACGGGTTCGGCACGTTCTGCTTGAGGCCGAACTCGATCGGCATCTCGCCGGCATCGGCGACGTCGGTGCTGGAGTCGGAGGTCAGCTCGATGTCGTCGACGTACCAGCCCTCTTCGGTCACGTAGCCGTCGGAGGCGAACCTGAACCGGATCTGAATCGTCTCTCCGGCGTAGGCCGAGAGATCGAACGTCTCCTGTCTCCAGGTGAAGCTGCCCGACCAGCACGGCGTCCCCTCGGGAAGCGGGTTCGCCGGGTTGTAGTTCTTGGCGTGGCTGTACGGGGTGTCCGGATGCAGGACGTCCCATGTCGCGCCGCCGTCGATCGTGTACTCGACGAGACCGCAGTCCCACGCCGAAGTCCCGCTCTCCTCCTCAGCGTACATCCAGTGCCAGAACGAGAGCTGCCCGTTTGCGCCGATGCACATCGGGCGCATCACCAGCCCGCCGTCGGCCGAGTCGCCGTACCCGTTCGAGCCGGTTCCGCCGAACTTCCAGCTGTGCCCGGAAGAGTGATAGCGATACGTGTCGATGTGCCACTCGTCTATGAAACCGGGCGTCACGCTTCCGTGCGTCCACTCACCCTCGCCCGACTCGATGTCGTCGGCGAAGTCGCCGCCGCTCGTGAGCAAGCTGAACTGGTGCGAGGAGCCGTAGCCCCAGTCGGCGCCTACGGATACGTCGAAGACGATCTCGTGGAGGCCCGGGCAGTCCGGAAGCACCGTCACCGAGTAGTCCGGCGACACGGGCTGCGTCGCGCCCGAGGCGAGCGTCCCCATGCCCGAAGTCCCCTGGTTGATCTGGACATACGGGTCGGCCGAGGTGATCGTGGCGGACACGTTGGTCGCGTCCGCGCCGCCCGTGTTCTCGAGCGAGAGGCTCACGGCGATCGTCTCTCCGGCCTCTATGCAGCCGTTGCCGTTTCCGCCGTACGCCGGGTCGTCGGCGCTGTGGCTCGCGTACTCAACGACGGGCGCCGTCACCGCTATGCCGAAGTTCGACTCCCACGTCTCGCGCGCCGTGCCCGAGATGGTGAGAGTGAACGGGATCACCTCCCCGTCCGGCGTTCCGGTAGCTATCTCGAAGTCGTAGTCCTCGCCGCACTGGGCCGTCGCGGAGGGCGAGACGTCGCCGTACTCCTCGTAGTCGTCGACGATCGTCACGTAGCCGCTAGTCGACGAAAGCGTGGCGTTGACGCCGTACGCCGGATCGACGCCCACGTTCTCGACCGTCACGACGAGCTCCACGGTCTCGCCCGCGTTCGCCGCGGCGTCGCCGTTTCCGTCGCTGTCGCCGGACTGGTCGTCATCTATGACCCATCCATCGACCGTCACGTAGGGACCGCTCGCGGGGTTGATCGGGATGTCGCCGTTCCAGGTCAGGTAGTCGTGCGCGTGCACCTTGATGTTCAGGGTGCCCGTGTTCTGCGCGTCGACCTCAACCGTGGCCAGACCGGTGCCGCCCGTAAGCGCCGTATCGTAGACCGAGTAGTCGTCGGTCCAGACGGTCACGCGCGCGCCGTCAACGGGCGAGCCGCCGTCCATCACCGTAACGTCGATGCTCGGCTGGCCGACCATGACCGCCGACGGATGGTTGACCGTCAGCGCCGTCGGCTGGCCCGTCCACAGGTGCATCGCCGGGTCGCCGAAGACGGTGAGCTGATAGTAGCACCAGCGGACGGCGTCCTGGCTGAGCGCCCACACGGCGTCCATCTTGGAGTCGTCGTTCGCCTCGCCGATGGGGTAGATGCCCTCGGCGAACATCGCGTCGAAGAACTCCCTGTCGAAGAACTGCGAGGCGCCGTTCGTTCCGCCCGGATCGCCCCAGCCGTAGCGCGAGTTCATCACCACCGCCACCGCGCCGTCGTCGTCGGCCGTGAACTCCTCGGCGAAGCAGTCACCGGGATAGGAGCCGTACGAGTCCCGGTTGTCGAACGATCCGCAGTAGCAGCCCTGGCTGTAAACGAAGTTCAGCGAGTGGTTGGTGCCGTCATTGTCGAAGCTCGGGATGTCCGAGTTGTACATCTTCATCGCGTACTGCACGTTGCAGTGTCCCAGGTGGTTGACGATGTTGAGACCGCTCTCCATCGCGTTGATGAGCGTGCTGGCGCTCCAAGTCGCGTCTCGGTCGTACAGCGTCCCGACGTTCATCGACCCCGGGAACCCGACGGTCGTGTAGCCGTTGGCCGACGATCCGTCCTTGACCTCATCCTTGTAAGTCCCGCCGTACGTGAGCGGGCTCGACCAGAGAAGCTCGCCCGCCATGAGCGCCTCGTCGGACTCGGAGACTATCGGGGAGTCCACGTACAGGAGCGTCTTGTTAACGAAGTTCTGCACGCCCGCTACGTCGTCGATGCACGCGCGCCCGATGGCCAGCTCCGGGTAGAGGTCGGCCTCCTCCGGGCTGTACTCGCCCCACATGCTGTCGCCGTCGTCGTTCCAGGTTCCGTCGAGGCCCGAGTAGTAGAGGTCGCAGGGGATGTTGTACTCGCTCTCGCCGTAGGCGTCGTTCCACATGCCTCGGTGGGGAATGCCGTTCGCGTCGCCTGTGTCGCCGACCAGGAGCACGTAGTCGATATCCCACGTGTTGTACGCGTCGATGATGAAGTTCCTGATCTGCATCTGCTCGTCGTCGCCGGTGTAGTTCGACGTGATCCACGACTTCAGGAAGATGCCCGCCTTGTAACCGCGCTGTGTCTGGAAGTCGACGAACGTGCCCAGGTAATCATCCCAGGAGTCCGTCGTTACGATCACGTACTTGTACTCGAGCGACGGATCGAGCGAGCGACTGATCGGCCGCACACGCTCGACCGAGGCGTATGGCGACTGCCTCGTCGAGTTGTCGACTATGCGGGAGAGACGCGCCCTCGTGCGGGCATCGGTCCTGACCTTCTCGCGGACCGTCCGCATCGCCTCGGACGTGGTTCTGGTCGTGATCTCGAGGTCCAGGCTGCGGTAGTAGGCGATCTCGCCCGTCGCGGGATCGTACTCGACAGGATGCAGGGCCGCGCTTGCGATCCCGTGTCCGCGGAAGAACCCGAAGTTGGGCTCCGCGTGCCGCTCCGACGGGTACACGTCGAGGCCGTCGTAATCCGCTTCGAACCGCTCGAAGGGGCCCTCAAAAGACAGCGGGTATTGCCTCTGCCCCGGCTCCACTACGTGGGTTCCGGGCAGTACGACTCTCTCGCCCGGAATGACCCTGACGCTGTCGATCTCCTCGCCGGGAGGCAACAGGAGGCTGGCGCCCGCCATCGGGAGGGCGGGCATTCCTGGCGCCCCGTATGTCATGGCGCCTTCCATCTCGACCCGTACGTATTCGCCTGTCTCGGTGAGCACGGGCTCGGGAAACTCGTAGTGCTGCGTCACCAAGCCTGCGACGGCGCTTCCGGCAAACAGCATGACCAGAAGCGCTGAAGCGGCCATAAGGACCGTCGGACCTCTCGACGTCTGTCTCATGCGAGCCCCTCTCCTCCTCGGGGAATGCGCAGCCGCGCCCCTGGAGGGGCGGGCCGACCACACTTCGCCACGCGGACCGCTCTACCGGCCGCGGTTGCACGAACACTACGTACCTTTGACCGAGAGCCACTGGAACGCCGGGCCGCTTCTCTTCTCGCCCCGGGCGCCGCAACGCGGCCTCGGACCATACACGGCTCCGCGCCACGGGCACAACATACCTGGGCGGAGTTGCCGTAAGCTATGATAAATTATACCACTTAGCAAGATAATGAGCAATGAGTTTTCCGGCCGCATGTTACAATCTACCGGATTTTCCCCCTCGCGCCACCCGTAACGCAGTAGCGGCAGGAAGGTCCACCGATGCGGTTCGGTATTCACGTTCCCAAGCAGAGGAACCTCACGGCGACTGCGGAGTACGCCCGTGACGTCGGCTGCGGGGCCTTCCAGATCTTCTCCGGGAACCCCGTAGGCTGGCGGATCGGCCGGCTCGACGTCCTCGACCGCGACGGATTCGTTGAGACCGTCCGCGGGGCCGACATGCGCCCGGCGCTCGTCCACGCGCCATATCTCATCAATCTCGCGACAGGCGACCGGAGGCTACGCAGGCTCTCGATGCGGGCTCTCACAGACGCCATGACGAGGGCCGCGGACCTCCGCGCGGGACCGGTCGTCGTCCATGCCGGGAATCACAAGGGAGCCGGGCCGCGCCGCGCCATCGAGCGGGCGGTCAGGATGATCGCCCGCGTTCTGAAACAGTCGCCCCCAGCGGCCACCCTTGCCGTCGAGGGAGGCGCGGGAAAGGGCACGGAGATCGGCGTCACGTTCGAGGAGCTGGCATCCATCGTGTCGCCCTTCCCGGCGCGCCGAGTCGGCGTGCTGCTGGACACCGCCCATCTATGGGCGCTTGGGTGGGACCTGAGGAAGGCCGATGCCGTGGCGGCACTCCTGGAAGCGCTCGACCGCGGGCCCGGGCTCGGAAGACTGGTGGGGCTCCACGTCAACGACTCCAAGGCGGAACTCGGCTCGCGCCGCGACAAGCACGCGCTCTGGACGGAAGGACGGATGGGCAGACGCGCTCTCCGAAACCTCGTGAGATCGCCGGAGCTCGAGGACATGCCGCTCGTGTTCGAGATCCCCGGCAAGACGCGGGAGTTCGATCGCGGGCGCCTCGCCTCGATGCGGAGAATGGGAAAAAGGATCCGGGGCGGCTGAAGCCCCGGGAACGCCGCGCCGCGGGGTCTTCCCGCCGCCGGGTTCCGACAAGCCAGGCACCGCCAGGGCGGCCGCGCCTGCCCGGCAGACCGGGGCG
>WJLY01000074.1 GCA_014728245.1 Candidatus Effluviviaceae Genus IV sp. | reverse complement strand
GACCTCGAGGCCGTCTCCTCGCGTCCGCCCCCCTGCGGCCCCGATTGTCGACCGAGGATCTTGGCTAAAAACCCTTGATTGGCTATGAAGCCAAACTATATAATTTCGCCAAGAATGAGCCTCCCGGACAAAGAGAGCGCGGTCGTCGAGGCGTCCAGGCAACTCGCTGATTGGCTGGACATTCCGGAAGGTTCGAGTCGGATAGAGTGGCAGGCGGCCGGCGTGTACGCCTCGATGCAGATCGGAGAGCTCGCATTCCTAGCGGTGTACCGGAGGCGGGGCGACCCGGAGGCCATCGCGGGGGCCCTCTCCCGCATCTCCGAGATGGAACGAGGGAACGCTCTGTTGATCGTCCCGTACATGTCTCCGGCAGGCCGTAAGGCCTGCAAGAGAGCGGGCGTCTCATGGTTGGACCTATCGGGCAACGCGAGAATCCTGGCACCGGGAATCCACATCCTCGTCGAGGGCCGGCGAAACCGATTCGCCAAGAGGGGTCGTGCGCCGAACGTCTTCGCACCGAAGAGCTCTCGAGTTGCCCGATGGCTGCTCATGCACCCGCACGAGAGCTTCCGCCAGACCGAGATCTCAGCCCATATCGACCTGGATGAGGGCACGACCAGCCGGGTCGTCCGGCGGCTCTTGGCCGAAGGGCTCCTGGAGCGATCCTCGAGCGGGAAGGTCCGTGCATCGGATCCGGATCTGCTCCTCGATACCTGGCGGGACTCCTACGACTTCGGCTCCCACCGGGTGATCAAGGGCCACGTGCCGGGAAGATCTGGTGAGGAGAGGCTCTTCAAGGTCTCCGGTGCGCTCCGCGCCGCGGGGCAGGAACACGCGGCAACGGGACTGAGCGCTGCGTGGCTCTGCTCGGGGTTCGCGGGATTCCGGCTCGCGTCGTTTCATATCGGCCTTCCTCCGGATCCCGCCGTCGTCCGCGAAACCGGCTTCCATGAAGGTGAGAAGGGCGCGAACCTCTGGCTCGTTCTCCCTCGTGAGGAGGGCGTGTGGCTGGGGGCATCCGACCGTCAAGGAGTCCGGGTGGTCCACCCGATCCAGGCCTACCTGGACCTGCAAGGCCATCCGGAACGTTCGGAGGAGGCCGCGGAGCAGCTTCGGGCTCAGTGGCTTTCGTGGGGACGGCCGGCGTGACGGATACGCCCCGGAACGTCACCGACTATCCTCTCGACCAACTCGAACGTATCGTGAGCCTCTGCTTGTATGTGGCCACGAAGCTGGGCGACCTCATGGATCAGGTGGCGATCGTCGGCGAGTTGGTTCCCTCCTTGCTGGTCGGCCAAGACGACCTCGGCCGCGACGAGGAGAGACACCCGGGAACGCTCGACCTGGACATCGGACTGGGCCTGACCCTTCTCTCTGGCGAGAAGTACGCCGAGGCTGCCGAGAGACTTCGAGAGGCCGGCTTCGGGCGGGACAAGAACGAGAGCGGCAATCCAACGGCTCAGCGCTGGGTGCTCGGGGGAGTACCCCAGAGCCAGCGCGCCCTGAAGGTGGACTTCCTCATCCCGCCGTCCGCGGAACGGGAGAGAGAACCTCGATCCGGGATCCGATTCCCAAGCCGCAGTTCAGGGGTCCGAGTCCTCTCGGGGACGCCAGCTGCTCGGCAAAGAAGCGATGCCTACGGAAGCGGGTCGATCTTGCCGATCGGCTTCATGTCTTCGGCTCGCGCCCAGGCCGCGATCAGTTCGGCTCTCCGCAATTCCGCCCACTCGGCCACGAGCCCCATGGCACGCGGCGGAAGATTCCCACCGAGGACTGCGCCGGAATGAATCGCAATCACCGCTTGTGCCCCGGCGTATTCGGCGTGGAAGTGCGGCGGTGGGTGATCGTAGAAGAACATCCGCACGACGATGCCATAGAAGCGGCAGATCTCAGGCACCCAGCGAGATCTCCTCGATGTTCGGGAAGAGTTGGGCCGGTGTCTTGCCGGTGATCCTGAGATAGAGCGAATCCGGGCAGATCGCCACCTCTTCAGACCACTCGACTTCGCCGCCGCTTCCGACACATGCAGCACTGAAGCCCGGCTCATCTTCCCAGATCCTGAAGACACCGCGGCCGGCGAGCGAACTCAGATCGACCTCGCCTTCGATCCCATCCTCGAATCGGACGTGAAGCCGGAAGTCGGGCAGCGCCTTGACTTCGACCACTTTGACCACGACGTACACCTCCTGCCAACAGTAGACCACACGCCCGCGAACGCGGAAAGCAGCGTCGCGTCAGTCGCAGCCGGCGCTCCACTGCCGTCAACAGCCCAAGCCCCTACCTCCGACAATCCTCCAGACCACAGGTCGGGGGTGCGAGCCCTCTCGGGGACGTCACGATCCTGGCCGGTAACTCCCATCCGAGTGACCGTGTCGTCTCGACCCTGCAGAATCGAAGCGCTCTGCTCAGACAAGTTGACTTCCATCGCGCACACAACCCTGACGGCAACGATCTGGCGGGAGGACGGGAGCTACGCCTCTCCCTGCCCGGAGTCGGGTGATTCCTCCTGCGGCGCGACATCCAACGAGGCACTCGCCGCCTTGAAGGAGACGGTGGAGCTCTTTCTCGAGAATGCGCACGCGCTCGGCACGTGGGATCACGTCAAGGCTGCCGTCGGCTCGAAGGTCCGGTTCTGGACCACCATCGAGGGCGCGACTCCTTGAGTTCGCTTCCCTCCCTCTCCGCACGCAAGGTCGTCAAGGCACTCAGGCCCGCGGATTTCGAGGACGCGCCGGTACGTGGCGAGGGCAGCCACGTTGTCCGACACGGGTCGATCCGGACTGCACCACTCGGCTCGTGATCATCCCCGAGCGCCAGGAGCCTCCCAACCGGCACTCCGCAGGGGATCATCCGTCAAGCAGGTCCGACGCGCGCCGAGTTCCCGGTTCTCCTCGGAGTCCGCGCCGAAGTGCGCCCGAGCCGCCACTCGTTCCGGTCCTCACCACCTGAACCACGAGCCTCCGGTTCGTGTCTTCTCGGGAACGCCTGTCGCTAGTTCCGTCGCACCATCCGGTGCGCCGACGGTCACGGCCGGGATGTCGGTCGTCGTCACCCTGCAACGATCCATCTGCGCTGGTTTCCCGCCACGCCGACATGATCTCGCGGTTGAGGCGAAGGTTCTCGAGCATCGACGCACGCGTCTCCTCGTCCACGTTCGCCGTCGCCTCGTCGAGCAGGCGTTTCGCCTCGGTGAGGTGGGCGGCGTCGCCGGTCGCCCGGAAGAGGAGCCACCGCGCCTCGAGACGCTCCCTGGCGTAGAGGCGTTCAGCTCTCTCTGTGAAGGCCGAGATCGCGTCCTCTGCGTCGCCGCCGGGGAGGACGGCTAGGTGGCAGCGCGCGAGGGTCTCGGTGCCGGGTACGCCGATCTCCCCCGCGAGATCGCTCGCGACGATCAGCGATGCCCGCCCGGCCTCCGCGTCTCCCCCCGCGGCGCGGAGGGCGCCCAGGAGGAACTGCTCCGCGAGGTCCACGCAGAGCACGCCGTCGAGCGTCTCGGGGTCGACCTCCGCGGCCTTCGTGCGGACCTCTAGGGCTTCCGCGAGCGCGGAGTGGTACTCCTCGCGCATCTGCTCGTGCAGTGAGCCGTAGAGCGCCTCCTGCACTTGGTGGTGATCGAAGACATAGCTCCGGCCAGAGCCGCGCACGAGCCGGTGCTCCCGCTCGATGTGGCCGAAGTGCTTGAGCGTCGGAATCCGCCCGAGACCGAGCACCTCGCCGATCACGCCCGGATCGAACTCGTACCCCCAGCATGCCGCCACGTCGAGCAGGTCGCGCTCCTCCGGCGGTGATACTCCCGACGAGGCGCTGGTCGCCGTGCTGGAGGCGGTCGAACTCCACCTCGAGAACGCACGCGCGCTGGGCACCTGGGATGGCGTGATGGCCGCGGTCGGAACGTAGGTCCGGCTCTTCACCGCGATCGAAGTCGCGATCCCCTGTGAGCGTGAGGAGATCTCCCCTGCGGCCCCGGAACTCACTTCGGGTACTTTCTCACGCTCTGAGTTCGCTCCCGTCTCTCTCCACGCGGTAGTCGTCAAGACGCTTCGGCACGTGGGCTCTCCGCTCACGGCCGACGGAGGAGGTCGTCCAGGAACGGCGACGACGCCCGGTAGTCCGTGCGGGCCGCCAGACGGGCGGAGAGCGTGACCCGCCTCCGGTCGGCGATCCGCGCGAGGGTCGAGAGGGCGAGGAGGCGGTGGCCGGGACGCCCGCCCTCGTCGAACGCGATCTCCAGGAGGGCCCCCACCGTCTCGCGGTCCGCCATCGAGGCCAGGGCCTCGCGCGCGCTCCCCAGCGCGCGGTCGTCCGCGAAGGGCGAACGGAAGAGGTGGAGCAGGGCCTCCCGG
>WJLY01000073.1 GCA_014728245.1 Candidatus Effluviviaceae Genus IV sp. | reverse complement strand
GCACGTGTCCCCGAGAGCTCGACCGTTCCACCCAATGAGGTGAAGTTCGGAAGCAACTCCTCTGCTGTTCTGTTGAGAGGACCCAAGTTCTCGCTCAGTCCTCCCCTGCCCCCCACAAACGACACATCGACAGTCGCCTCGGAATATACCCTGAGCTGCCGCGACGAGGGATCATATTGCACGGGGCGGTACGCGATGAGCGCCACCCCCTGTCCTCTCAGGACGCCTGTCATCTCGACCGCGCCAAGCTCCGCCGGGTAGTAGCCACGCTGCGAATACGCGCTGGCGTCGAACGCGAACTCCATCCAGGCGCGGTCGTCTCCCTTCACTTCCTTCGGAACCGGGTATAGCAGGCAGCCCTCGTACGTCACGGGGTCGCCGGCTGTCACCCGCACGGTGACGTCGGCTCCTTCAGGAATCGCGATGAGCTGCCGGACTACCGGGATCCACGGGGAGCCGATGGCCTCAGTTCTCCAGTAACCCGGGAGCTCCAGCTTCTGGTATGCAGCGCCTCCGTGATCGACGGTCTCGCACTCGAACCCCGGAACGCTGACGCGCAGCGACAGACCCGATTCGGTCGAGTCCAGCAACTGTAGACGCGGCGCCTCGGGTTGTGTTGTCGTACGGTCGAGCGAGA
The DNA here is from genome assembly GCA_014728245.1 of Candidatus Effluviviaceae Genus IV sp. Classification (GTDB taxonomy): domain Bacteria; phylum Joyebacterota; class Joyebacteria; order Joyebacterales; family Joyebacteraceae; genus WJLY01. The sequence goes on along the minus strand of WJLY01000073.1, from coordinate 13,135 downwards.
CCCATCCATGGGGGAGAGCCGCTTGCGCGGCCGCCGCCAGCGACACGACAAGGAAGACAATGAACACCGCCTGCACAGAGATCGTCTTCCGCATACGATAAGACACTGATCGCTCCCTACCTTCCCTTGCGTTCCCGCCCATTCTGGGTCCCTCCTGACGTCGCTCCCGCACAACCGGCTGGACACCCAACTATCACGAGCAGATGATAGCATACAGGAAGCCGCGCGTCCAGTTGCGATAACAACGTACAGGACACAGGAAGCTAGCTGACGGGCGCGCTTGACGTCTCTTCCTGCTTGGCTTATCATTTCTTCTGAGAGGCTTACATGAGTGGCCAATCCGGCCGTGATTTGGGTTCAGGCGGTGTAGCTCAGTTGGTTAGAGCAACGGAATCATAATCCGTGTGTCCGGGGTTCGAATCCCTGCACCGCTACCAAACCGGCCCTCCTGTCGCCATTGGGAGGGCCGTTCTGTTGTGTGGGCCTTCCGTCGCCCAGCGGATGATGCGGGAAATCCGCCCGTCGGGGACCAGAATGTCTGCTCACGAAAGCCAGGATGACTGCAAGCCCGCTCGCACGCTCTGCTAGTCCGAAATCTGACGGGGACAGCTTCACCGAGGAAGAAGGATGCCCGAGCTCATCGACCAGGTCCGCTCGACCATCCGCCACTACAGGATGATCTCCACGAGGGACACGGTCCTGGCCGCGGTCTCGGGAGGGCCCGACTCCGTCTGCATGCTGCATGTGCTCGCGGGGCTACGGGACGAGTTCGGCTTCCGACTCCGGGTGGCCCATCTCGACCACAGGTTCCGGGGCGAGGACTCGAGGGAAGACGCGGAGTTCGTTCGCCGGCTGGCCGAGAGCCTCGACCTGCCCTGTCGCACAGAGGAGGAGAACGTGCCGCGCTTCCTTCTCGCCAACGCGATGTCGAAGCAGGAGGCGGCGCGGATGCTCCGTTACAGGTTCCTCATCACGGTGGCCAAGCAGGAATACTGCCAGCGGATCGCAACGGGCCACAACGCCGACGACCAAGCCGAGACCGTTCTCATGCGCGTACTGCGCGGCGCGGGACCGGACGGACTGGCGGGCATACCGCCGAAGCGCGACGGGATGATCATCCGGCCGCTCCTTGGCGTCCGGCGTGACGAGATAGAGTCGTATCTTGAGGAGCGAGGCCTCCCCTACCGCACTGACCGAAGCAATCTGGAATCCGACTACACGCGCAACCGCGTCAGGAACGAGCTTCTTCCCGACCTGCGGCAGTACAACCCCCAAGTCGACCAAGCACTCCTGAACCTCGCCAGCATAATGGTAGGCGTCCGCGAGCATCTGGAGAGCGAGACCGACCAGCTCATCCCGGAGGTCGTCAAGTCCGCGCGGCTAGGGCAGTTTGCCCTTGATTCGGCCGCGGTCTCTGGCTACGATGAGGCTCTGCAGAGGAGCCTCTTCAGGAGGATACTCGAAGCTCTTCGCCCCGACCTGCCCCCTCCCTCATTCCGCCATATCGAAAGCGTCGCGGAGCTCCTGAGGAGGAACGAGGTCGGTGTAGCGGTCGAGCTTCCGAACAACATTCGCGCCCGTCTCGAACACGGGTGCCTCGTGATCTCCTGCGGGGAGCCGGAGTCGGGGCAGGACTCCAGGGAACTGGAGCTACCCGGCGAGACGCTTTTCGAGGAGACGGGGCTTACGATCGCGGCGGAGGTCGTGGCTGCGCCTGTGGCGCGGAAGCTCCTGGAGAAGACCGACGAGGACATCGCCGTCTTCGACCCGGACGGGCTCGAGCCGCCGCTCTTCGTCCGGGGCCGCCTGCCCGGGGACAGGTTCCAGCCCTTCGGAATGGACGGGACCAAGTCGGTCAAGCAGCTCTTCATCGACTCCAAGATCGCAGCAAGCTTCAGGGACGACGTGCCTATAGTCTGCGACAGCGAGGGGATAGTCTGGATTCCGGGGCTTCGAAGGTCGGCGCGGGCGCCCGTGGGCGAGCAGACGACGAGCGCGCTGGTCCTCCGGGCCCGCACGCGGGAGGATGAGGCTGCAGCTCGGTAAGGTCCTTCTCACGAAAGAGCAGATACAGGAGAGGGTCGAGGAGCTCGGCGCCCGGATCTCCGAGGATTACGGGGACGACCCGCCGATCTTCGTGAACGTCCTGAAGGGCGGCGTCATCTTCCTCGCCGATCTGGTACGCGCCACGATGATCCCGTGCGAGATCGACTTCATGGAGGTCTCGAGCTACGGGAACAACACCGAGTCATCCGGGGTCGTCCGGATACTCGAGGACCTGTCCCTCTCGATCACCGACCGGCACGTCTTGATCGTCGAAGACATAGTGGACACCGGCCTCACCCTCCACTACATCATAGAGAACCTGGAGACCCGTCATCCCAAGAGCATCAGGATCTGCACGCTGCTGGACCGCAGGGGGCGCAGGGAGGTCGATCTCGAGCTCGACTACGTGGGCTTTGTCGTGCCCGACAAGTTCGTGATCGGCTACGGACTCGATCTTGCACAGAAGTACAGGAATCTCCCCTACATAGCAGTGCTGGAGGACGAGGAGATCCCTTAGGCCCGGAGCTGCAGGTTGACCGCGGAGAACGAGGAGATTCGGTAGGCCCGGAGCGCCCGGGTCGCCCGCGGGGAGCGAGAAGATTCCTTAGGCCCGGAGCGCCCGGGTCGCCCGCGGGGAGCGAGAAGATTCCTTAGGCCCGGAGCGCCCGGGTCGCTCGCGAAGAACGAGGAGACTCCGCGGGCGCGCGGCATGCCGGCCAGAGACAGGGAACCAGACAAATGCCAGACGAGCGCAAAAAGCCAAACCGTCCGAATCGCCCCGCCGGCCAGGGACAGGGGCCGGGGCGCGACGAAGAGAGCCGGAAGAGACGCGAGGAGCTTTCGCGCAAGCTCTTGCCGCCTCAGAGGTCGCGGAATCCCTTCGTGTCGTGGATCCTCTTCGTCTTTCTCGCGCTCGTGGCGTACCACCTGTTCCTGCAGAACCGGTCGACCGAGACGAGAATCTCCTACACGCAGTTCAAGGAGGAAGTACAGGCGGGGAACCTCCAGTCGGCCGACTTCATTGAGCGCGAGATCCACGGCGTCCTGATAGACCCCGGAACGGTCATGAGGGAAGGAGAGCAGATCTCCTACCGGGAGTTCTACACCTGGATGCCGCTCGACGATCCCGACATTCTCGGCTACATCGACGAGCACAGCCCCAACGCCATGCTCGACGGTCAGCCTCCCCCGACGAACTGGGGCGGCGTCCTATTCTCGGTCCTCCCGCTCGCCGTCATCATCATCTTCTGGATCTTCATAATGAGATCGATGCGCGGGGGCGCGGGACCCGGCAAGGCCTTCAGCTTCGGGAAGAGCGGGGCGCGGCTTCTCACAGAAGACAGGCCCAAGGTGACCTTCGACGACGTGGCGGGCCTGCCCGAGGCGAAGCAGGAGCTGCAGGAGATCGTCGAGTTCCTGCGAGAGCCCCGACGTTTCCAGCGTCTGGGCGGCAAGATCCCCAAGGGAGCTCTGCTGGTTGGGGCGCCGGGCACCGGGAAGACTCTGCTCGCCCGCGCAGTCGCGGGAGAGGCGGATGTGCCGTTCCTGTCTATCAGCGGATCGAGCTTCGTCGAGATGTTCGTCGGCGTCGGCGCGGCTCGCGTGCGCGACCTTTTCGAACAGGGCAAGTCGAACGCTCCCTGCATCATTTTCATAGACGAGCTCGACGCGGTCGGGCGGATGCGCGGCGCCGGACTCGGCGGCGGGCACGACGAACGCGAGCAGACACTGAACCAGCTTCTGGTCGAGATGGACGGTTTCGAGTCCAACGACGGGGTGATACTGATAGCCGCCACGAACCGCCCCGACGTTCTCGACCCCGCTCTCCTCAGGCCGGGGCGATTCGACAGGCAGGTAGTGGTCGACCAGCCCGACCTGCAGGGCAGGAAGGGCATCCTGGAGGTCAGCGCGCAGGACGTGATCGTCGGCGACGACGTCGACTTCGAGGTCGTAGCCCGCGGAACGCCCGGACTCTCGGGCGCCGATCTGGCCAACCTCGTGAACGAGGCGGCCCTGCTCGCCGCTCGGCGCGATCACAAGGCGGTCAAGGCCGAGGACTTCGAGGACGCGAAGGACAAGATCATGCTCGGAATGGAGAGGAAGAGCGTCATCCTCTCCGAGGAGGAGATCCGCAACACCGCGTACCACGAGTCCGGGCACACCCTGGTCGCGTGGCTCACGCCGGGCTCCGATCCGATACACAAGGTCACGATCATCCCGCGGGGCAGGGCGCTCGGCCTCACGTACCTCCTGCCGGAGGACGAACGCCACAACTACACCAAGGACCAGCTTTTCAACAATCTAACCCGGCTCATGGGCGGCCGCGCGGCCGAGGAGATCGCTCTCAAGCAGACCACCATGGGAGCGATGGGCGACATAGACACGGCGACCGAGCTGGCCCGGAGAATGGTCTGCGAGTGGGGTATGAGCGACGTGCTGGGCCCCGTCTCGTTCGGCAAGGAGGAGCGACACGTGTTCCTCGGACGCGAGATGGGCAGGGTCAAGGACCACAGCGAGGCCACCGCGGTGCTCATCGACCAGGAGATCCGATCGCTCGTCGACGCGGCGGCCGCGCGCGCGAAGGAACTCCTCACCGAGAACCTCGACAAGCTGCATCTACTCGCCGACGCACTTCTGAAGAGAGAAACGCTCACGGGGACCGAGATCGACGAACTGCTCGGCGTCGGGGCGCCCGCTTCCTCCGGTGGCTCGCCGGACGCCGGCGAGTCGGGCGGGAAGCCCTCCGACGAAGAGAAACCGCCGCAACCCGACCACGGCGCGGAGGCGGCCGCCCCGGAGTCGGACAACAAGCCGTCCCCCGACCACGAAGACGACACCTCTTCCGCGAGCGCCTGATGAGCCAGGTCCTTTCTCCCAGAGTCGTCATCGTCCCCTCGCTCCAGGACGCCGCGCGCGAGATGGAGTTGGCGGAGGTCTCTCCGGGCGGCATTCGCGCGATGGCCGGCAAGTGCAGGACGCTCGTCATAAAGGTCGTGGACGCCGACGTCCCGACGGCGCACATCCTCAAGCAGCAGATGCTCTCCCTGGGCGGCGACGCCGCGGTCGCAAAGGACGTCCTCGTACACGGAGTCGATTCCACGGACGTGCTGCTCATCGGAACTCACGTCCAGATGCGCGAGCTGACACGGAAGCTGGGCTGGCAACCGTTCGGCCTGCCGGAGCTCGGAGAGAAGATAGCCGCCCTGCTGGACACGGTGGAGGGGACTCCGCGTGGCGTCGTCAGAGCCCGCCGCCACGAACTGAGACTCGGAGAGCGCGCGCACATCATGGCAGTCCTGAACGTCACACCCGATTCCTTCTCCGACGGCGGCGAGTTCCTGCAACCGAGCGAAGCGCTCGATCACGCCCTCAGGATGGCAGACGAGGGGGCCGACATCATCGACGTAGGAGGCCAATCCTCCAGGCCCGGCTCGGAACCCGTATCCGAAGAGGACGAACTCAAGCGCGTGGTCCCTGTGATATCGAGAATCGCGGAGGAGTGGAAGGGACCGATATCCGTAGACACCTACAGGAGCAGGGTCGCCAAAGACGCCCTTGAAGTCGGCGCCTCAATGGTTAACGATATCACCGCCCTCAGTGGCGACGAGAGGATGCCGTCTGTCATCGCCGACAGCGACGCGGCATGCGTGCTCATGCATATGAAGGGCACTCCGGCCGACATGCAGAACGACCCCTCGTACGGAGACGTGGTTGGCGAGATAGCGTTCTTCCTGCATGAGGCGATAGAGAGAGCGCGCGCCGCCGGAATAGCGGACGACCGGATAATGGTGGACCCGGGCATAGGCTTCGGCAAGACGGCCGGTCACAATCTGACGATCCTGCGCCGTCTTTCGGAGCTTGCGGTGCTCGACATGCCGGTCGTGGTCGGCACTTCCAGGAAGGCCTTCATCGGGAAGGTGCTCGATCTCCCGGTCACCGACCGTCTCGAGGGGACGATCGCCACGGCGGTATACGCGGTGGCCCAGGGAGCCCGCGTCTTGAGAGTGCACGACGTCGCCCCGGTATCCAGGGCTGTCAGGATGGTCGAGGCGTGCCTCTCCCCTCCAGAGTAGTGGAGCTGCGACGAGATGGAATTCTGGCAGATACTGATCGACATCATCGACATCGCGATCGTCGCGTTCGTCATATACCAGCTTCTGCTGATCCTGCGCGGAAGGCGAGCGATGCAGATGCTCGTCGCGCTCTTCATCATCTTCGTTATCGGGTTCGTAGCGCAGTGGCTCGAGTTCGACGCGCTGAACTGGCTGATGTCGGGTCTGAAGGGCGTATGGGCGATCATCTTCGTGGTTCTGTTCCAGGACGAACTGAGGAGGCTTCTGGGGCAGCTCGGACAGAGCCGCTTCCTCCGTCCGTTCTTCAGGACGGAGGAGCACGAGGTGATCGACGCGGTCATCTCCTCGGTACAGGCAATGTCGGGTAAGAAGACGGGCGCGCTCATAGTCCTCGAGCGTTCGGCGAAGCTCATAAACTACTACCAGACCGGTGTGACGTTGAATGCACCCGTCGTGCCCTCGCTGCTAGTCTCGATCTTCACGCCCCTCACGCCGCTGCACGACGGCGCCGTGATCATAAACGGAGACCAGATCGTGGCAGCCAGATGCACGCTGCCGCTTTCTCAGAACCCCTACTTCGTGCATACGCTCGGAACGAGACACCGCGCGGCCGTCGGCCTGACGGAGGAGACGGACGCCGTCGTTGTCGTGGTTTCCGAGGAAACGGGCGAACTGTCGCTGGCCCTGGCGGGTCAGATATCAAGAGGGCTTTCCGTGAACGCGCTCAGGGAGAGGCTGACACAGCTTCTGAGGCCCCCGTCGTCGGAGAGCGGAGGAACCTAGAGGAGAGTAGATGTACTCACACGACCGAACCAACCGGATAGTCGGATGGGCGATGGCCGCGTTCGCGTTCATTATCTACATGATGACGACCGCGCCCACCGTCGCGTTCTGGGACAACGGGGAGTTCATCGCCGTGGGAGCGATACTCGGGGTCGGGCATCCCCCGGGATCACCCGTCTACACGCTTCTCTCCAGGCTCTTCTCTCTCCTTCCCTTCCCGAACGTCGCACAGGCGGTCAACTTCTCCTCGATCGTGGGAGCCACCTTCGCCATAGCGTTCCTCTACTTCTCGCTGGCCAGGATAGCGAGGCGGTGGGAGGGCCGGGTCGAGTCGTTCTGGGACGGGCTGCCGACATATGTCACCGGCATCTCCGCGTGCATTCTGGCGGCGTTCTCCTTCAGCTTCTGGGAGAACGCGCTCGAGGCCGAGGTCTACGCGACCAACATCTTCGTCATGACCTTCACCCTGTGGCTCGTCCTCCGGTGGACGGAACTCTCAGGCGTGCCGCGGGATCGAAGACGCATCTATCTCGTCATCTACCTGCTCGCCCTGGGCGTAGGCGTACACATGGGCTGCCTCCTTTGGGCCCCGGCGTTCCTCGTCTTCATCATCATGTTCGAGCACAACTTCGCCGGGACGATTCTCCTGGGGTTGCCGTTCGTGTTCCCGCTTGTCATGCTCTCGAAGGGAACGCCCGCGGGCGCCGTGGCTCTCGCGGTTCCGTGGCTCGCGTTCACCGCCTATCTTGCGATGCCTACGTTGCACCCGCAAGAGAAGCAGCCGTCCCGGCAGCAGAAGAAGCGCGGCACGAAGCGGCAGCGTTCGGCCCTTCAGACGTGGGTCCTGGCCGCCGCGGCCGTGTGGGCCGTCGGCAGCCTGATCGTGGTGTCGAACCAGGTCGAAGACGGCGCCGCGATGGGCACGTTCGTGGCGCTCCTTATCGTCACCGCCGCGTGTATCGCTCTTTTCGAATATCTCGTACGCAGAGACGTGATCGAAAGGCCGGAGGTGCCGGCGCGCGTCGTCCTCGGGATCGTCGCGCTCGGCGTGATCGCGCTCTCGGTACACGCCTATCTCCTGATCCGCGCCAGGCTGAACCCGCCGATCAACGAGTCGGACCCCCACACGTGGAAGCTGGTCCTGGACGTCGTGCAGCGCAAGCAGTATGAGCCGATGCGCTTCTTCCCGAGGCGGACGCCGTTCGCGAACCAGTTCCGCATCGTGTGGACCTACTTCAAACCCCAGTTCACGGTGTGGCCTCTGGTGCTGGCGGCGTGGGGCGCCGTCGCTCACGCGAGGAGGGACAGACGCACGTTCACCCTGCTTCTCATCGCGTTCTTCATGGCCTCCGTGGTGCTCCTCTTCTATCTGAACATCTCCGACCACGAGGTCAGGTCGAGGGAGTACTTCTGGGTACCCGCCTACGTCGGGCTCGCCATGTGGATGGGAATCGGCGCGGGCGCGATCGTGCAGTGGGGACGCAGGATCGGGAGGAGCTACCAGCTCATCCTCGCCGGCGCGCTGATCGCCTTCTCGTTCGTCCCGATGATCAGGCATTACCACACGATGGACAGGAGCGAGAATTACATCGCCTACTACTACGGATGGAACATGATCAACTTCCTGGAGGAAGACGCCATCCTGATAACCAACGGCGACAACGACACATTCCCGCTGTGGTATCTTCAGCAGGTCGAGGGCGTACGGCCTGACGTCGACATCCTCAACCTCTCGCTCGTACAGATCAACTGGTACGTGGAGCAGCTCAAGGAGCGCGACGTGCCGATGAGCTTCACGTACGACGAGATCGATCGCATGCGTCCGTACTGGGGCAGAGACCCGGAAACGGGAGCGCCGAGGCTCGTGTCGCTGAGGGACATCGTGGTCCACGACGTCATCAGGGAGACGGGCTGGTCACGGCCGATCTACTTCGCGGTAACGGTCGACGACTTCCTGGGGTACTACGACAACCTGCGGCTAGAGGGCATGGTCTTCCGGCTCGTCCCAGAGACCGAGAGGCACCAGATAGACGTGGAGAAGACCCGCGAGAACGTCTTCGAAAACTACAGATACGACAGCCTGGTCGACGTCGACGACGGCTGGAGAGTGATGGACGAGATATACAAGCCGCCCACGACCCAGAGGCTCGTCAGCAACTACGCCGCGGGGTTCTCGCGCCTCGGATACGTGGCCCAGCACGAGCAGCCACCCGACATCGAGGAGGCGATCCGCCTCTACGAGTTAGCGCTGAAGTTCGGAGACGACTACGCGCCCGCCCTGAACGGTCTCGTCAGCATCTACGCGGCGCGGCTCTACCAGCCCATGAAGGCGTTGCCGTATGCGGAGCGGGTGATACGGGCCCGGCCCGAGAGTTGGGACGCGTGGATCCGCTACGGCGGAGTGAACCTCATGGCGGCTGAGAAGATAGAGATGCGCGGCAACGCCGAGGACGCCCGCGAGTACTACAGGACCGCGATGGACGCCTACGAGAGGGCGCTCCGTCGGGTCCCGGAGCGACCCGACATCTATCCGGCGCTGCTCGCTATCTACCAGCGGCTCGGAGAAGAGAGCAAGCTCGAGCGCCTGATCGACCTGTGGCAGCGTTACGCGCCGGAGGACTTCAAGCGATCGGTCGAATCGGGCATGGCGAGAGAGCGGCAATCCGGCGCCGACGTACCCGCTCCGCCCGGGCCGGCCGACGGGTCTAAGGGGTCTTCCCCTTGAGGATGACTCTGGCGAAGTCGGGCTCCGGGTCAAGGTAGTCTCGCGCCACGTTCGCTACGTCGTCGGCCGTGACCGACCTCACGCTCTCGGCCAGGTCCTTGACGTGTTCGTAGCCGAAGCCCATCACCTCCGCCATCGTGTAGCTGGACGAGCGCGCCGCGCCTCGCACGAGTGAGATGTCGAGCGACCCCGCGAGGTGCGCCCTCGTCCGTTCCAGCTCGTCTCGTTCGAGGCCGTGACGACTCACCCGCGCAAGCTCCTCCCGCAGCCCGTCCACAACGGCCTCTTCCTCCCCAGGCGCAGATGTGGCATACGCTATCGTGGCACCTGCGCCCGCGTATGCCAGTAGCGTCGCTCCGACCCTGTAGGCGTGGGGAGGCCGCTCTCGCAGGTTCCTCCACAGCCTTCCCCCCATCATCGCAAGCGCCTGGACGAGCACCCGCGCCGCGGTCGCCTCTCGCGTGCCTCCTGTGGGCGCCGGGACCGCCACCGCGATAACCGACTGAGGTGACTCGGGAAGCTCTATGACGCTCTCACCGCCCGGACGCAACCCGGGGGGGACGCCCGAATCCGGGAACCCGCCTCTCCCCGCGGCGCCGGGACCCGACCCGGTGCCCGGGCTCCGCGGGAGACCCGCAAATACCTCGGAGATGGCCTCCCTGGCGACGTCCGCGGTCACGTCCCCGACGAGGCACGCGCTCATCCGGTCCCTCAGGCAGATCCCCCTGTGCCAGGCCTCGATCTCGGTGGCCGAGAACGACCTGACGGTGTCGGGCGTACCGCGGATCGGTCTCCCGTACGGCGAGCCGGGAAATGCCAGCGGCAGCAGCTCGAGGATCGCTCTCCTGAAAGGGCTATCCTGCGTCTCGATGATCTCAGAGAGGACCTGGGACTTGACCGGCGAGAGCATCGATCCCGGGAACGCCGCTTCTGTCAGGATCTCGGCCGCTATCTCGACGGCCTCGCGCAGGTGCTTCGACAGCACGGTGAAGCCCATCCCGAATCCGTCCCGCTCGACCGCGGTCGCAAGCCCGCTGCCCAGACCCTCTATCTTCTCCTGTATCTCCGCAGCCGTCATCGCAGACGTGCCCAGCACCGCCATCTTTTCCGCCGCGTAGGTGAGCCCGGACTTGTCTGGCGGCTCCTCGAGGAACCCGCCCTCGAATCCGACCGACATCGACACGATCGGAAGGCCCGGGGTCTCGCAGGTGACCACCGTCTCCCCTCCGTCCAGCGTGATCCTGGTGTGCGCGTTGCGCGCCCGCTCTCTCAGGAAGGCCGGACGCTCGAGTGACGGGGGCGGCGACCACGCCGCGCGGCCCTCTCCGATCGCAGCGGGAAGCGAGCCGAGAGCGTCAGCGATGCCGGCCCTCAACGAGTCCGACCTGTCGATCGGTTCGGTCGATCGCTCGCCGGGGAGGTAGAAAACCACGCTGGCGCGCTCAGGATCCATGTATTTCCTCGCCACGCGGACTACGTCGTCTGCCCCGACCCGCGCCAGCCTGTCGACATACTCCTCCGACCACCTGTAGTCGCCCAGCGTCTCGAAGTAACCCATCATGCCGGCGATCGACTCCGCCGTCTCGTGCTCCAAAACATAGGCAGACTCGAGCCTTCTCAGGTTCTTCTCCATCTCGGGGCCCCGGGGCGGCTCTCTCCGCAGGCGTTCCGCCTCCCGGAAGATCGCTCCCGCCACTCGCTCCGCGTCCGGGATAGTCGCTACACACCTCACTGCGACGAGGCCGCTGCTCCGGAACGCCACGAGGCCGCAACTTATGTCGCTCACTATCCCTTCGGATGTCCTGAGCGACTTGAAGAGGCGTGAACTTCTCCCGACGCCCAGAAGCCCGCAGAGAGCGTCCAGCGCGGGGACGTCGTCGTGAAGAGCGTCCGGGCCGTCAAACGCGAGCGCGACGTATGGCTGATCGACCCGTCCTGCATAGGCCACCGCGGTGAGTTCGTGATCATCTCGCTCGCCCGTCGCGCCGCGGTGAGCCACCTCCCCCGCGGGAAAACCCGAGAGCCCGGCTGCGGCGAACTCGATCGCCTCGTCCGCGTCGACGTCGCCGACGATGACCTGAACGAGATTCGTCCCCCTGTAGTGCCCAAAGTGGTGCTCTCTCAGCGTGTCCGCCGTGATCCGGGCCACCGAGTCCGGCGTCCCGACGACCGGCCGGCCGCACGGACGTTCCCCGAAGGCGGTCTCCATCAGGCGCCGCCATACGAACGCCGCGGGATCGCTCTCCCGGCTGCGGGCCTCTTCCATCACGATGCCCCGCTCGGAATCGACGTCCTCCGGGCGGAGGGCCGGGTCCCGCACGGCTTCGACCGACGGGCCCAGCACGTCCTTCCACCGGGCCGATGGGACCACCTGATGGTACATCGTGTGATCGCAGCCGGTCTCCGCGTTCAGGCGCCCTCCCGCGTCGTGGACGACCTGAGCGAGGTCTCTCGCCCCGGCGCCTCTCCCGATACGGAAGAGCATGTGCTCGATGAAGTGCGCCGTGCCGGACAGCTCCTCCGGGTCGTCCGACGAGCCGCTCCCGACCCACAGGTTCAGAGCCACAACCGGCGCGGTTCGCAGTTCCCGGACAAGCAGCCGGACGCCGTTGGGAAGGACCTCGTGCCGCGTCATCCGCTCTCCTCGTCCGTGGAGCGCGTCCCCGGGACGTCGTCGCGCAGCCCGAGAGCGGCCTCCGCCAGCGAGGGTGGAACGCTACCGATGCTGAGGAGTTGGTCGTGGAACCCTCGAAGGTCGAACGCGTCTTTGGCCCTCTCCTCGAATCGCTTCCGTATGTCGAGTATCGTGAGCTTGCCCAGAAGGTAGCTGGACGGCTGCGTCGGATGCATCGCGTAGCGCCGGACCTCGGCCGCCGCCTTGTCACGGGGAAGCGCCGCCCGGGTGACCATGAACTCCTTCGCCTCCGCCAGCGTCATCTCCCCCGTCTGCAGCTTCACGTCTACCACCACGCGCGCCGACCGCCATAGCGTGGCCTTGAGCTGCATCAGCCTCATGGATGCGCCCTCGAAGAAACCCGCCTCGCGCATCATCTCCTCGCAGTAGAGCGCCCAGCCCTCTATGAAGATGTTGCTTCTGGCGAGTCTTCTGGCCTTGCCCGGCACTCCGTTCGCGCGGACCAGCTGAAGGTGATGTCCCGGGTATCCCTCGTGAAGGGCTATTACCGGGATGTTGTCCAGCGCGTGCCCGCGGAGCTGCTCCTCCCGGGCTTCCCGGGAAGCCTCCTGATCGACGGGGGTCACGAAGAAGAACCCTTCCTGCTTCACCTCGAACGGGCCGGGAGGCCCATAGGCCGCGTACGGAAGCAGCGGCCGAAGAAAGACAGGAGTGTCTATCACGGACAGCTTCTCCTGCTCCGGCATGCTCACCAGACGCTTCGCGAGGACGAATTCCCGGGCACGGGACATCTCGCCGGCGTAGGCGTCCCTCAGTTCTCCGGCCTCGGGATGCCGCGTCTGGACGTCATCCACGAGTTCGCGCCAATCTCTC
>WJLY01000072.1 GCA_014728245.1 Candidatus Effluviviaceae Genus IV sp. | reverse complement strand
GCTGGAGCGGCTGCGTGACGACCCTCAGGCGCCGGCGCTCGACGTCGACGACGCGGAGCACCGGCTCGAGGCGCTGCGTTTCGCGGCGGGGCTTCCGGCCGGGGCGAGGGCGGAGCTCGCTCTCGCGGACAGCCTGGGCGTTTCGGTGGAGCGGCACTGGGTGGCGGGCCGCTACTCGGAGGCTGCGGAGGACGCGGAGAGGCGGCTGGCGATCTACCGCCGGCACTTCGGCGACAGGCATCTGACGACCGCGGCGTCCGCGGACGAGCTCGCGTCGCTGCTCCAGACGCTCGGCGAGTACGATAGCGCGGAGCCCCTCTTCGCGGAGGCGCTGGAGACGAGGCGCTCGCTTCTCGGGGAAAGGCATGTCTACGTAGGGGCGAGCCTCAACAACCTCGGCATGCTATATCAGGCGACGGGGGAGTTCGGCAGGGCACGCGAACACGTGGCGTCCGCGCTCTCCATCCTGAGGCAGGAGCTGGGCGGGGACGACCTCAACGTCGCCGCCATCACGTTTAACCTGGGGCTGCTCCTGCAGAGCCTCGGCGAGCTCGAAGCGGCGGAGGAGCATCTGCTCGCGGCGCTGGAGACCAGGCGTTCGATCCTCGGGGACGGGAACGCGCAGGTGGCGGAGAGCCTGAACGGCCTGGCCGCCCTCTACTACGAGGAGAGCGACTTCGCCGCGGCCGAGCCGTTCCTCCGCAGGTCGACCGCCATCTGGCGCGAGCTTCTCGGCGACGAGCACCCGCACGTCGCGCTCTCGCTAACGAACATGGGGGCCCTCCTGAGCGCCCGGGGCCAGTACGCGGAGGCGGAGGGATTCCACAGGCAGGCCGTCGAGATCTACCGCCGGACGCTGGGCGAGAAGCACCCGGACGCCGCCCGGGCGCTTCATAACCTCGCGCACGCGCTGGAGAGCATGGGCGACTACGCGGGCGCGGAGCCGCTCTTCAGGGACGCTCTCGAGATCCGGAGGGCGGCGTTCGGGGACACGCACCCCGACGTCGCCGAGGGACTAACCGCCCTGGCTCATGTCGTCCAGGAGGCGGGGCGGTACGGCGAGGCCGAGCCGCTCTACCGCGAGGCCCTTGAGATGCACCGGGAGCTCCTCGGAGACGAGCATCTGGAGGTGGCAACCGACCTTTCGAACCTGGCGTCGCTCGTAGAGGAAGAGGGGCGACTCGAGGAGGCCGTGTCGCTCTACGAGGAGAGCCTCGCCATACGCGAGCGGTCGCTGGGGGCTAAGAGCGCCCCGGTCGCGCACAGCCTCAGCAGTGTCGGCCACCTGAAGCTCCGGATGTGTGAGCCGGCCGCGGCCGAGGCTGTTCTGACTCGCGCCGCGGAGACATACGACGCGGCGAGGCTCCGCGCTGGCGCCGGCCTCTCGAGGGCGACGATGGCGCTGAGGCTGAGGCCGCCTTCGGTCGCTCTGGCGGTCTCGCGACTCGAGCTGGGCAAGGTGGAAGGGGCCTGGCCGGCCGCGGAGAAGGCGCTGGGGAGAGCGCTGGCGGATCTGCTGATGACGTCGGAGCGCAGGTCTCTGACGGAGAGCGAGGCGGCCAGGGAGGACTCGCTGAGAATGCTCATCGGCGAGCTGGAAGCGGAACTCGGAGCGTACGCCGCGGCGGCCAGGTCAGACACGGGTCTGGAGGCGGCCGCGCTCGCCGAGGAGACGCGCGACCGGCTGCTCGAGGCGGAGGCTCTGTGGAGCGACTTCCAGCGCGAGATGGCGACGAGATACCCGATCACCGAGGGGCAGACCTATTCGCTCGCCCGCGTCCAGGACGCCCTCGGATCAGATGCGGCCATAGTGGGCTGGATCGACGCCGACGCATGCGACGGGAGGGTGGAGTCGTGGGGCTACGTGATAAGAGGCGAAGGAGAGGTCTCGTGGCACAGATGCGATCCGGGGAGCCCGGGAAAGAGCTCGCGCGCGCTGAGCGGCAGATACGCGCGGTATCGCGAGCAGCTTTCGGATCCCCGCTCCTCCCTGGCGGGTCTGTCGAGAGACGCCCGAAGTATCTGGGAGGCCCGGTTCGAGCCGCTTCTGCCGGCTCTGGGGGGAGTCGACGAGCTGGTCGTGCTACCGTCGGGACCGGTCCTGGGCGTCCCGCTGGAGACGCTCAAGGATGAGGAGGGCGAGCTTCTGAGCGACAGGTTCGCTCTGACCTACGCCCCCTCGGCGACCGTCTATGCGTGGCTGAATGAACAGGGAAGACGCACGGCCCGCTCCGGCCGAATGCTGCTCCTGGGCGACCCGCCTTTCACGGACGCGGACCTTAAGGCCATGCGACGCGAGAGCGCCTCCGGTCTGTCCGAAGAGGCCGTGGACGAGACGCCGGGCAGCGAAACCGACCGCGGAGTGCGGCGTGCCTCCACGACGAGGACCGTTGAGCGCGCATCGGTGGACGGGCTCCCGCGGCTCCCCGGTTCCCGCGAAGAGGTGTCCGCGCTGGCGGAACTCTCGCGTGAGCCGACCGTTCTCCTGGGCCCCGAGGCGTCCGAACAGAGCCTGGTGCGTCTCGCTGAGACGGGACGGCTCGGGGGATTCGCCGTGATACACATGGCTACGCACGCGCTCGTCGACGACCGGCGGCCGGAGCAGTCCGCGCTGGTTCTGTCGCAGGTCGGCCTGCCCGACCCGCTCGAGTCCGCGCTCAAAGGCGAGCGAATCTGCGACGGCCTGCTCACCGCCGGTGAGATCGTCCGGGAGTGGGACCTGGGGGCGGACCTCGTGACGCTGTCGGCGTGCGAGACCGGGCTCGGCAAGGAGGTCGTCGGCGAGGGGTACATCGGGTTCGCCCACGCCTTCCTGCAGGCGGGCGCCAGGAGCCTTCTGGTCAGTCTCTGGAAGGTAGAGGACCGCGCCACGTCGCTCTTCATGCGGCGCTTCTACGAGAACCGCCTGGGTGCCTACGACGACGAGCGGGGCGGCCCGCCAGGGCGCCCGATGAGCAAGGCGAAGGCAGTGAAGGAAGCCAAACACTGGCTGCGCCACTACGCAGACGCCGACGGCTACCGACCTTACGAGCACCCGTACTACTGGTCCGCCTTCATACTTATCGACTGATTGCAGTTCATAACCGTTGGGGCCGCGACTGCGATGCTGTATCATGGGGAAGTCACGGATGAGCGGGTCTCAGCCGGGCGGTGACAGATCCCCCGGAGCCGAGGAGGTAATACCAATGAGACGAGCAGGACCAGTCCCGGTAGTTGTTGCGGTCCTCCTCTGTCTGATCTGCCCTGCCGCCGCGCAGACCGACGTGCCCGAACCCGCGGCGGCCCGGGCGGGCGTCGTCGTGTCGGTCCATGGAAGCGTGTCCGTAGTGCGTGGCGGGGAAGAGATGCCGATCGCCGAGGGCCTCGTCCTTCAGGACGGGGACGTCGTGCTGGCGCGCGACGGCGCGCGTTGCACTGGGTTCACGCCCAGCGGCCAGTCGTTCGACCTGCCGGGCCCCGGAGAGTTGAGACTCGAGGCCGGTGGCGGCGAGGGCATGCTGGACCGCGTATCCACGTGGGTGCGCAGGCAGCTCACCCAGTGGATCGGGGAGAGCAGGCGGCAGCCTATCGTCACGAGGGCGCTTACGCGCGACTGGGACCTGGAGACGCTGACGCCGGCTCCGCTCGTTCCGGCCGCGGACGGACAGGTTCGACCCGACGCCGCGGTCTTCTACTGGGGGACCGTTCCGGGTGTCGATAGCTACCTGGTCACCTTCATCCCGGAGGACGGCGAAGAGTTCGAGCGCGTGGTGAGGAATCACCGTCTGAGGCTCGACGATCTCGAGCCCGGCGCCGAGTACGTGTGGAAAGTCCGGCCGGCTGTGGAGGGCTGGACCGGCGAGTCCGCGTGGAGGAACTTCCGGGTGATGCTCCCGGACGAGTTGCGGGACCTCGACGACGCGCTCGAGGAGATGGGAGATCTCGAGGCCGGGGTCCTCCTGCTCTCGGCGGGACTCCATGAGGAAGCGATATACAGGCTCGACGCGGCTATCGCGTCCGAGACGCAGGGCGTCTCGGCGCGTCTCTGGCGGGCGCAGACGTTGGCCGAGATCGGGCTCTACCGTGAGGCGTACGAGGATCTGGTCCTGAGCTGGGAGACACCGTAGAGGAGGGCATATGCAGCGCGTCTTTTCGAAGGCCGTGAAGAGGGGACTCCTGCTCGTCGCCGTCTGTCTCTTCCTGCCGCTAGCGGCGACGGCGGAGAACGCCACGCAGGGTCTCATCGTATCCGTGTCCGGCGACGTGGTTGTGCGTCGCGGCGACGTTGAGGACGCGGCCCACGAGGGTTACGTGCTCAAGGAAGGTGACACGATCGTTGCCCGTGGAGGGGCGGTCTGCAGCGGCTTCACTCCCGTCGGGAAGGCATTCGATCTCAGGGGGCCCGCCGAGATGCAGTTCGCCGCCGAGGGCGGGGTCGTCGAAGGCCTGACGTCGTGGGTCCGCGGCCAGCTCGCCGACTGGATCGGCGAGAGCCGGCGGCAGCCTCTCAGGACGCGTACGGTGCGCGACTGGGAGCTGCCGACCGAGGCTCCCGCTCAGATCATCCCCGCGCCGGACGGCCGCGTGCGACCCGACGAGGCGAGACTCGTCTGGAGCGAAGTGCCCGGTGTCGACAGTTACGTTCTGGTGGTTGCGCCGGCGACGGGGGACGAGATGGAGCGCGTGGTGCGGGAAAACGGCGCGCTGCTCGATGAGCTCGCTCCCGGTGAGGAGTACGTGTGGAAGGTGCGGCCGCGCGCGAGCGGCTGGGAGGGGGGCACGGGCTGGCGCTCCTTCGTTGTGATGACTCCGGAGGAGGAGGAGGGACTCGAGCAGGCGATCCGGGAGCTCGGCGATCTGGAGGCCGGCGTTCTGCTCCTGTCCGCGGGGCTTCACGAGGAGGCCATATACCGGTTTGACGCGGCTGTCGCGTCGCCCGAGCTGGCCCGCTCGGCGCGGATGTGGAGAGCCAGGGCCTTCGCGGACGTAGGCCTGTACAAGCAGGCCTACGAGGACCTCATCGAAGCGCGGGGCGGCAAGTGAGTCTCAGAGACGGACGGCTGGGGGGGCAGCTCCGACGCCTGCTCCCCCTTCTCTATCTGATACCGCTGGCGTACCTCATGCGCCCGGTGTTCTGGGCGCCGCTCGATGCTCGGTTCTTCAACTACTTCCACTCGAAGCGGCCGGTGGCTCCCTGGACAGAGGTGGCCGTGGTCGGCATCGACCGCCCCACGAGAAGCGAGACCTTCGAGCCGCCCGTATTCCCGCTCTCCAGACACACGCGAGAACACGCACGCATCGCGGGAATCCTCGACGACGCGGGAGCGCGCGCGATCGTCTTCGACCTCTCGCTCGGCCCCGATACGTTCGACGAGCCGCCGGAGGCGTTCGCGGAGGCGCTGCGAGCCTCCGACAAGGCGTATCTCGTCATGTCGCTCAGGGAGGAGCGCAGGTCGGCGAGGTCCGGGGACACGGCGGTTCTTCTCACGGCCAATCTGCCCGACTCGGTTCTCATGGAAGCCGCGCGCGGCGCCTTCGTCGCGGACGTCCAGACCGACGCGGACGGGACGGTCAGACGGTTCGATCGGGACCAGCGCCTGACCCGGCTGGGTCTGGAGTCGCTTCCGGAGAGGCTCGCGGGCGTGACGGTAGAGGGCAGCGTCCCGATCGAGTTCCCCTCGCCCGAAGAGCAGATTCCCGTTGTGTCATACAGGGACGTCTACAATCGCGATCCCGACGCCCTCGACGTCGTGAAAGGCCGAATAGCGCTCGTGGGTCTCGTCGACGATCCGTCGACCGACTTCGTGACGGTTCCGAGGCTCCAGGACATCGGCGGGGGCGCGGAGGCCTTCGGTCTTCCCGGGGTGGTCGTGCTCGGCG
>WJLY01000071.1 GCA_014728245.1 Candidatus Effluviviaceae Genus IV sp. | reverse complement strand
GCAACCGCTCCGTGCCGACGGAGATCTACTACCCGGCCGACGCGGCTGGAGACGACGTTCCTGTAGCCTCTCCCCCTCCGGGCGGCTTCCGTGCGGTCTCCTTCGGCCACGGCTACTCGATGGGTTGGGACCTCTACGACTACATCCGGAACGGCCTCGTACCCGAGGGCTACATCGTCGCCTACCCGAAGACGGAGCAGGTCCTCTTCCCGGATCACCTCGACCTGGGGCTCGATCTCGCGTTCGTCCTGCGCGAGATCCGCGACGAGGGCGCCGATCCGGCCTCGATCTTCTACGGTAGCGTCGGACAGAAATCCGCTGTGATGGGCCACTCCATGGGGGGCGGCGCTTCCTTCCTCGGCGCGGCGGACGACCCCACGGTGAGCGCCATCGCCAACCTCGCCGCCGCGGAGACGAACCCCTCGGCCATAACCGCCGCGGCCGGCATCACGGCGCCCGCGCTCATCTTCTCCGGCGGCAATGACTGCGTGACTCCGCCCGCTGATCACCAGATACCGATGTACGACGCCCTGGCGTCGGGCTGCAAGACCCGGATCTCACTCGACGGAGCGAGCCACTGCCAGTTCGCGGAGTACAGCTGGGCGTGCTCGTTCGGAGAGGGCGGCTGTCCCGATCCGACGATATCGCGAGCGGAGCAGCAGGCGCTCGTGATGTCTTTCCTCGGACCCTGGCTGGACTACGCTCTCAAGGACGACCCGTACGGCTGGCTGGACTTCGCTTCGCTTCTGGAATCGACTGCAGGGATCGCGTACGAGCAGGATTGCGTTCCGACCGGGGTCGACGACTGGCTGACGGACGGCGGCGAGACGGGAGCAAACGCGCTCGGTCTGTCTCCCGCGTTCCCCAACCCGGCACCCGGCGGTTCGCGCGTTCGCTACACACTGGCTCAGCCCGCCCGCGTGTCGGCGATCGTGTACACGCTCTCAGGGCGCGTTGTGACCAAGCTTCTCGACCGCGAACGGCCCGCCGGCTCTCACGAGCTCCTGTGGGACGGCAGGGACGACGAGGGGCACCGCGTGGGTTCGGGCGTCTATTGCTTTCGCGTCGAGGCGGGAGGCGAGACGGAACGCAGCGCGGTCGTCGTGCTGCGTTGACCGAGCGGACCCCGACGGGCAAACACACTCCACTTCGCCCGCTCACGTCACGTCAAGCGGGTGAGAACCGCGCCCCTCCGGCAACAGGTCACGGCAATGGGCGCTCATCGGCTGCTCACGCGGTCACCCCCCGGCCACGCATGGATCCCCACCAACAGTCCGCAGCTTGTTCATAGATCGCCCTGTGTGGCCAGCATGCCATTCACCGCATGATCTATTTACTTCATTAGCTAATTATGGTACACTAGTCCCGATTGTGCGTCACTCACCGCGGGTCGGGTGCCGGTGAGACCCGGCCGATCACCTTATCTCAGGAGGCCTCCATGCGCGCAGTGCTACCGCTGTTCACGGCAGTCTTCTGCTTCCTGTCAGTGTGTCCGGCAGTTGCCGACTGGGACCTCGAGGATCCGCACAAGTGGGTCCAGTACCCCGACCTCAGGGAAGGCGTCGGGATGGACGTCATGGCCAGCTGGTACGATACAACTGGTCGCATTCTCGCCGACGACTTCCTCTGTACCGAGACCGGTGCGATTACGGAGATTCACGTGTGGGGCTCGTGGTTCCACGACTACCTGCCCTATCAGGATCCCCTCGAGACCGGTTTCACGCTGAGCATACATGGCGACGTTCCGGCGGATACGATCATGGGAACGCCGAGCTACCCCGACACCGTGCTCTGGTACAGGTACTTCGAGCCGGGCGAGTTCACAGCCAGGGTGTGGAACTCCGGACCCGAGGAGGGGTGGTTCCACACACCCTCGATGTACATACCGAACGCCGATACCACGTGCTGGCAGTACAACTTCCGGATACCCGAGTCCGAGGCCTTCGTTCAGCAGGGCGACCCCGTGGTTCCCTTGGTCTACTGGTTGGACGTGCAGGCCTACCCGGAGGACCCCGACGCCCGGTTCGGCTGGAAGTCGGCCGAGAACGGTTGGAATGACGCCGCCTGCTGGAGCTGGGGTGTCGAGCCCGACATTCCCGAGTGGCGGCCCACGTACTACCCTGATGGGCACGAGCTGTCTGGTGAGTCGGTCCACCTTGCGTTCGTGATTGTCACGGGAAGCGACGAGTTCGATTTCGGCGACGCGCCCGACCCAACCTACAAGACTCTCCTGGCCAGCAACGGGGCGCGACACGCGTACGACCCGATGGTGTATCTGGGGAATGGCGTCGACGTCGATGCCGACGGCCAGCCGGATCCGGACGCCCTGGGAGACGACAACGACGGCAACGACGACGAGGATGCCATTCTCTTCATTGATCCGCTCGTTGCCGGTCAGACCTCCGACCTGGTCATAAGTGCGTCGACCGACGGCTACCTGGACGGCTGGATCGACTTCGACGGAGATGGGACCTGGGCGCAGACCGGGAACAAGGTCTTCCTCTCCGAGCCGCTTACGATGGGACTCAACTTCCTCACGGTGGCGGTCCCTCCGGGCGCCGCGACGGGAACGACCTTCATGCGCCTGCGCTTCAGCACGGCAGGCGGCCTCGGCCAGTTCGGCCCGGCGGACGACGGCGAGGTCGAGGACTGGTCACTGTCTATTCTGGAGTCGCACGACTGGAAGTGGGTACAGGCCCCTGACCTGGATGAGACCGGCATCGACGTCAACGCCACGCTTGACTACATCCTGGCGGACGATTTCGAGTGCAACCGGCCGGGCAGAGTCACCGACATATTCATATGGGGTTCGTGGGAGGGCGACTACCTGCCGCACGGCGAAGACCCGACCGACGTGGAGTTCACGTTGAGCCTTCACAGGGACATACCGGAGTCGCTGAGCGGAACGGGTTACAGCATGCCCGGCCCGCATCGCTGGGTACACACCTTCCTGCCCGGCGAGTTCGAGGTGGAGCGGTACCAGAGCGGCCTGGCAGAAGGCTGGCTCGATCCGCCGGAGGACTATCATTGGCCCGGCGACACCGTCTGCTGGCTCTACAAGTTCCATCTCCCTCACGGCGTCGCTTTCCACCAGACGGGTATGCCCGACAGCCCCAAGGTCTACTGGCTGGACGTGCAAGCGGTCCCCGGCGACCCGCAGGCCCGATTCGGATGGAAGTCATCGCTCGACCACTGGAACGACGACGCCGTCTGGGGCACGGGAATCGAACCCTACACCGGACCCTGGTACGAACTCAGGTATCCGCCCGGACACCCGATGTACCAGGAATCGATCGACATGGCATTCGCCCTCGAAATGAGGTACGGGACCGAGGTACCGGACGAAGCCACGGGCGCGGGCGCGCGCCTGCAGCAAAACGCGCCGAACCCGTTCAGCCCCTCGACCCGCATAGCCTACTCGGTGCCCTCGGGCGGCACCCAGGTCGAGCTGGCCGTCTTCACGGCGGCAGGCAGGCGCGTCCGAACACTGGTGGACGACTTCCAGAAGGGCGGCGAACACGCCATCATGTGGGACGGACGGGACGAACAGGGAAGCGAGATGGCTTCCGGCATCTACTTCTGCCGCATGGTAATCGGAGACAAGAAGGCGACGCGCAAGATGGTGCTCCTGCGCTGACCTGGCGATATTGAGAAGCGCGGCCCCGGGAGGCCCGGATTCTCGATCGGCGTCCGACACGCAAGCAGGCCGCGCCTCGATGAGGCGCGGCCTGTCTCTGTGCCGCCGCAACGTTCAGACTGGACCGGCGACCGCGGTCGGTTGTCGCTTCGGAGGCTCATCTTCCACGGCCGCCGACCCGACACCGATGCGCCTCGCGTCCGCTGTGGGTGCCTGGCTCTGCGCCTCCGACGGCATGAATGGTCCCTCACATCGCGGCCCGCAGGCGAACGCCGCTACTCGATCTCCTCCGGATCGCCCTCTACGACGTACGGCATGCCCCAGACGAGCGAGTCCTCGGGATATTCGGAATCGTAGATCGTGTCGTGGGCCAGGCCCTCTATCCAGGCGCAATGCCTGCCGGGGCGCTCCACCGTCCAGCTCCCCACGAACGTGCCGTCGCCCTGAGGCTCGAACGGCGACTTCCAGAACCGGGTGTGCAGAAAGAGAATGGCGTCGTCTGGTGCGCCGTAGACGGTAACGGTGACCTCCTCGCCTACCTGGAACGCGGGGATCTCGTCGGGGACCGTCAGAAGATCAAGCGGATCGTCGATCGTGATGTCGGCCGTCGCGCTCTGCACGTCCACGTAGTCGAACTCGACGGTCAATGTATCCGATTCTCCGACGAAGCCCGAGATCTCGGTAAGCTCCCACGGTCCGTGGCGGAACCTGTGCTGCTGACCCGGCGCGTCACCACCGTTTCCGTTGCCGCCGCCCGGCGTGCTTTCGGGCGGCTGCCAGTCCGGATCTCTCACGAACGTGGCGTACCGAACGCCCTGATGGTGGAAGTTCTTCTCGTACTCGACCATGTCCTCGTCGAGAATGTGCAGAACGCCCCATATGTCGCGGTTGATCGTGACGTCGGCCGTGCCCGTCTCCGGGTCGAACTCAACCACGACATTCTTGTCCCTGTCGGTCACGTGGCGCCAGAACGTGAGCGGGTCGATGGCCTCGCGGGAGCCCGAGCCGCCTGCGGCCACCGTGCCGGCCTCGTAGGAACCAAGGTCGTCGAAGATACCGTCCTCGTCCACGAACTCCCGCAGCATCTCCTCGTCGCTGACTTCGGAGGGGTCTCCTCCCGCAAGATTGCTGTCGCCGCAACCGGCCAGCAAGAGGGCGCTCACGGCCAGAAGCGCCACGACGAACGTCAGGAACGTGAATCTGCCTCGCATTGCCTACCTCCTTCTGAATGTTTGAGTAGCACCGGTCTTCCCGTCGTCTCAGTGCTTAGAGCCGCCGAGTACCGCAGATGTTCCCGCGTCCGACAGACAGGGACCGGGCCGGCAGCTGCTGGAAAAGGGCCATTACACGGAGTAGAATCTCCGCATGCAAATCGGTCGACTCCTCCCGCATCTCGCCGCGGTCCTCATGATCGCCTGGCCCGCCTGTGCGTCGCCCGCGGAGCCGGTCCGCCTGCTCCACTCGCCGCCGCGTTCGGTCAGAGGCTCCGAGCCGCTCCTTGTGGAGGCCACGATCTCCGGAGACCTTCCGCTTGAACTCATGGCTTCCGCGGACATCGCCGTCGCCGAGGGCGACGGAGGAATTGGCCTCTACCCCATGTCCAGGTCCAGGAACGCGCTCTTCGGTGAGATACCCGCAGCATCCGTGAGACAACCCGAACTCCGCTACTACATCCGCGTTACGACGACCGACGGCCGGACGATCGCCACGCCATCGGGTGCGCCGGAGGCTGGGTTCTTCGTCGTCCCGGTGAACGCCAGAAGCACCGCTCCGGCCGAAGGCGACGCCCACGAGTGGGAGGCCCTCTCGGTCGACATAGTCTCCCCTCAACCGGGTGAGGTCATCGCAGGAGACACTACGTTCATCGCCGCGACATTCGAGCCTCCGCTGGAAAGACCATTTGATGCCGTGCTCACACTCGACGGAGCCGACGTCACCGACCAGGCTGACGTCACGGCGGACGTCGCAGTGCTGAGGATACCGAGGCATCTCACCCCCGGTGCTCACCGGGTCACTCTGTCCGCGATCACCGCGGCGGGAGTGGCGGAGGCGTCGTGGGTGTTCTTCGCCGGAGAAATCACTTCACGGGATACCGCGGACGTCACACGCGTGCCGCCGGAGGTGTACGCGCGCGAAGCCACCTGGAACGTCGTGGGAAGAGTCGAGGTCGGTTGGGCCCACGTTGGCGCCGATACCGTCGAGGGCGACACGACCGACGTCTACCTCCCCTACGACGTGGGCTCGCGTCCCACCGTCGATCTGTACGCGTCCGGTCTGAAGGGAGACAGGTCCGTGCTCGCCACCTTCAGGTACTACCCGGTCTACGGGGCCGACATCGACTGGTCGCTCGAGACGACGGGGAGGCGGTTCGATCTCCGGATAGGCAACATCTACCCGTCGCTTTCCCGGACGACGCTCGACTGGGCCTCGGGCCTGGGCGGGGGCGTTACGGCCAGGTTCGGCGCGACGACCGCCGAACTCGTGGCCATGAGGATGAGCGAGGCCGATACGCTCGGCGGGTTCGGCATCTATTCCCGGTTCGCGACCGGCGCCCGCGCCTCACGAAGGTGGAACGAGCACCTCTCCACGTCGCTCGTCTACCTCTCGGTCTTCGACCGCGAGGAGTCAGTCCCCGAGGAGCAGCGGCTGTCGGATCCGCTTGTGAACCACGTGGCCGCCTGCGTACTCGAGGGAGCGAAGAACGGGCTCAGTGGCGAGCTGGAGATCGCGGCGGCCGACGCCTCGGGCGACATCGAGGGTAGCGGCGTTGCGTTCCGCGCGCGCGCCGGCTGGGAGAAGGACCTGGACAACCGCCTCTTTCTGGAGTACGCAACGAGCGAAGAGGGATACTACTCGGCGGGAAGCTTCGAGCGCGACCCGGGAGAGACCACGCTTGAACTCGAGTTTGCGGTGCTTCCACGGGAGCCTCTCCGCACTTCCGGCTGGGTCCGCGTGGGATGGCCGCCGGAATCAAGGGTCGGCGTTCCGGACGGAGCGATCGATCTCAAGCTCTACGGTCGCGTCGATGTCTCGAGCAAGGCTCTGGCCGGTGACGCGCGCGCCTATCTCATGGCGCGCTACGACAGGGTGCCCTACGAGGCGTACGACTACGTCTACTCCTATGGCGCTCTGGGCGGTTCGTGGCGAAGGCAGAGGTCGCGTGCCTCGTTGGGCCTCTCATTCTCCCGCTCGCGCTCGCCGGAGCCGACGGACCTCTGGTCGGCTACTCTCAATCTCGAGCGGGACCTCATCGAGGACCTCTGGAGAGCGGGCCTGTCGGGAAGATGGACCGCAGCCACCGGAGAGGACGGGAAGGACTACGCACGCTACCGTTACGCCCTGGAGAGCCGCTGGTCCTGGGGCGACGCGGATCTCGAGGCGGAGTATTGGCTTCTGGATAGCGACGATGCCGCGGACCCGTCACAGTCGTACACCGAACACGTTTTCCTTGTGAGCATCGGATCCTCCTTCTAGAAGGGAACAAACACGGGGTCAGGCGGCCTCTAATATGTGAGAGAGCGCTTCGGAGGACGTTGATGGCGAAGCCCGACTTCGAGGAGATCGTCGCCCGCTACGACAGGAGGCTTTTCAACGTGATGTACGGCATGACCGGCGACTACCACGACGCGCTCGACCTGACGGAGGAGGCGTTCATAAGGGCCATGAAGGCCTGGCCCGGGTTCCGGGGCGACTCCGACCCGTTCACGTGGCTCTACCGCATCGCCGTTAACGTCCTCAAGAAGGAGCACAAGAAGAGCGCTCGCAGGCGGGAACTCCTCAGAGAACACGTGGAGAGCGACCCGCCGCCCGGGAGCGAGCCGAGCGAGGGCGACAGGGTCGTGCTCAAGGAAGAACGTCAGGCCCTCGTGAGAGGCGCGATAGCGCAGCTCCCGGAGGTCTTTCGCGAAGCGGTAACGCTGAGGTACATTGACGAGTTGAGCTATGAGGGAATCGCCGCAGCCGCGGGCTGCTCGGTCGGAACAGTGAAGTCGCGCCTGGCCCGAGGGAAGTCGATGCTCGCGGAGATTCTCCGCGGGAAGATCTGAGCCGCTCCGGCGCCGCTGAGGCGTGCCTGGAGTTGAGAGACAGAACCTCAGAGCGCAGGGGCGGGTATCAGAGCCCGAACCTCAGAGCGCAGGGGCGGGTATCAGAGCCCGAACCTCAGAGCGCAGGGCCAAGAGTGAGAACGGAACAGAACACGGGGGCTCACGAGATGAGGGACCAGGAAAAGGCGCCGGGCGTGCGGGAGACCGACAGAATCGATGGTCTTCTCGAGGAGATCGAGCCCGTAGACCTGCCTCCCTTCTACAGGACCCGCCTTCTGGCCAAGCTGCGTGATGAGGCCCGCAGGCCGGTCTGGGCGGACAAACTCAAGTCGCCCCGGCTCGCCTGGACAGTGGCGGCCGTATGTGTCGCTGCAGTCGTGATCGTCGCCACTCGCTCGACCGCGCCGCCACACACGGAACGTGTCGCCGTCACAGCCCCCCACGGCGCAGTGTCGCGGGCGCAATCGCCTGCCGGCTCGACGATAGACCCGGTCGCGCCCGCCGACAACGCGGTCCTGGGCGCGGGCGACGTGGAGATCCTGGCGGCGATCTACCCGCCCGTCGAGAACGGTTCCGTCAGGCTGTACGTGGACGAGCGAGACGTAACGGGACTGGCCGAGGTCACCGGGGACTACGTCATGTACTCGCCGCCCGACCGTTTCCGGGAGGGCGAACACATCGTGACGATAGAGATCACCGACAGCTCCGGCAAGAGAGTGCGGGATGTCTCGTGGCTCTTCTACACGCTGAACGGTGGGCGCGAGCCGGCCGCTGAGAGCATCTGACTCGGAGGACTCTGGCGATGAACACTAGGCCGAACGAAGAAGGAACCAACCGGCTTCGCGCGCGGTCGCGGCGTGCCCGCCGTCGCGGCGCCGCGCTCGCGTTCGCCCTGGCCTCGATCGTGGCGATCGCCGCTTCGCCACTCGCGGCAACGGCGAAACTCTTGGTGCGGGTATCTCCGGAGCGCGCGCTCGTCCCGCCCGGCGGGGTGGAAGTGTTCAGCGCCTTCGCCTATCAGGAAGACGGCGACATCGTCCCCGCGGATGTCGTCTGGTCCGTGATCCCGCCGAGGGCGGGAAAGATCGGCCGGGACGGGCGGTTCACTGCAGGCGAGATGCCCGGCACGGCCATCATCCGCGCCACGGTCGTGTACGACGGCTCCTCCGGCGCCGGCCATGCCGCTGTCCAGGTGGGCGAAGAGGAGGAGGCCAGGCTCTCGGTCTCGCTCGATCCCTCCTCGGTCTCGCTCGATCCGCAAGAGGTCGTCGCGTTCGACGCAACCGTGACCGACCCGCTGACCGGAGACGAGGTGTCCGCCGATCTGCGGTGGGTCGTCCTGCCAGACAGACTCGGCGAGATCACGCAGGAAGGGCTCTTCACCGCGGCCGCAAGGGAGATGTCAGGCCGCGTGGCCGTGAGAGCGAGCCTGGGGGAGCGCGAGGGAGTCGCCGACGCTGAGGTCGTCGTAGGCTCGCCGCCCCAGCCCGGTCTGCAGGTCTCCGTCCTGCCCGCGAACGCGGTTCTTGAGCCCGGAGAAGAGTTCGCCTTCCGGGCTGTCGTCTTCGACCGGGAAGGAGAGACGATCGAGGCTGACGTGTCGTGGGTAGCCATGCCGGCGAGACTGGGGGTAATCGACCAGAGCGGACTTTTCACCGCCGGCCCGGACGAAGGAGCCGGGAGAATCGTGGCTTCGGTGGCTACGATCGAAGGGCCGGCGCGCGGCTTCGCCCGCGTCGAGGTCAGGAGCGCTGGTCCGGCGGGGATCCGAGTCAGAGTGAGACCGCGCGAGGCGGCGGTTCTTACCGGAGGCGACGTCCAGTTCGAAGCCGACGTGATCGGACCCGAAGGCGCGCCGCTCGAGGTGCCGGTCGACTGGTCTCTCCGGCCGGATTGGATAGGGACCATCGGCGCCGGTGGCCTCTTCACTGCCTCTCAGGAGATGCCCGAGCCCTCCGCGAACGGCGGATGGATGGGCACGATCGTAGCCTCTATCGAGACCAATGCGGGGCAGGTCAGGGACGCCTCCCGCGTCATCGTGCGGGAGGGCGGGCCGGCTCTCAGGCTGCGCATAGTACCCCACAATCCGGTCGTTGCTCCGGATCGCGAGATCCGGTTTGAAAGCAGGGTGATCGGAGCCGAGGATCCTCTCGATTGGACCACCGAGTGGGCCGTCTTCCCGGAGGACCTCGGCACGATCACACCCGATGGCCTCTTCACGGCGAATCCGCTCTTCGGCGACCCCGCTTCTTCCGACTTCGGTCCGCGCGAGGGATATGTCGGCGCAAGGGCCACTCTCGCCGACGGTTCGACGCTAACGGACAGGACGCACGTCAGGATCCGCATACCAGGCGAACCGATACGCATCAAGGTCCGGCCGGCACTGGCCGTCGTTCCGCCCGGCGAGTCCACGGAGTTCGACGCCATCGTTCTCGGCCCTGACGGACAAGAGGTCGATCTCCCCGTCAGATGGAAGATCGCGCCCGCTCATCTGGGGACGATCTCGGGCGACGGAATCTTCACGGCGGCGGATCTGAATGTCGAACCCGGCTCATGGCAGCGGCCCCACGGCATGGTCGTGGCGGAGTTGCGGGTAGGTAACGACCGGGTCTTCCGCGGAGCGGCGGCCGTCGTCATCGACCTGCCGGATCCCGAGATCGTGATTCGTATCTCCCCGGAGCACGTGACGGTTCCGGAGGGTGAGACGTTCCAGTTCTCGGCCGAAGCTCACACCGTAGAGGGTGATCCCGTAGAACTCGAACTCGAGTGGCGTCTCTCGGATCCGGTCGTGGGCACGATCGACGACTCCGGCCTCTTTGCGGCCGCTCCCAGCCTGCCCCAGGGCCACTCGAGGCGAGCGACCGTTCTGGCGGGAGGGATGTACAACGGCAGGGTCTACTGGGACCGCGCCACGGTAAGGGTGACCGGGAACTAGCCATCACCGGCTTGCAGAGGTAGCTCCAGGGTTTTCGTCCTCACACGTTCTGAATGCGCCCGACACGCGACTCTCGCGCCCGTCTGGCGCAGTCCTCGCGGCCTCCCCACGCCGAACTAGCCTCTCCGCACTAGACTGTGTCTAATCAACTCCCCGCTCGCGCTCGAGCGGGGCAAGGCTGCAGCGGTCTGGCGGAGGGACGCGCGGCACATGGAGCATGCGACGGCGGTCGGTGAACACGAGGGCAGTACGAAGCGCCGGCGATACGAGCCGACGTCGGGACGGCGTCTGCGAGCGGCACCCCCTCCCCGCGACGTGTGCGTCTTCGGCGAGAACCTGTCCTACAGGTACGGCGGCGCCGAGCGCAGCACGCACCTTCTGGCGAGGCAACTCGAAAGCCTCGTCGGTCTCAAGGTCCGCGGCGTCTCGGGAAGCTGGAAGCATCTCGAGTCGTCCCTGGAGAAGTACCCGTACGAGACGCTCGACGAGATCCCGTGCCTGTTCACGCGCCGCCTCCCCTACCTTCGATATCTGCTGAACCTGCCGAGGATACGCCGCTACTTCAGGAACTGCGGCGCGTCGGTTCTTCTTGCCAACAACAAGGCCGGCGCCATAGCGGTCAACGCGTTCAGAGGGCCGTCGGTCTTCTTCATCCACGACGAGTCGAATCTGAACGTGCGCAGGGACTACCGCCGCGACCCGGGAAGCAGGCTGCGCTTCGCAGTCCAGTGTATCCTCGATTCGCCGTTCTTCGCGCTCTTCAGCATCATGAATCGGATGGCGATGAGGAAGGCCGCCATTGTAGTCGCCAACTCACGGTACATGGGGATCAGGGCCCAGAGGAAGTTCGGTGTCAAGCCTGTCGTTGTCTATCCTCAAGTGGACGTGCGCGGACTCTCTCAGATCGACACGCGGCCGCCCGAGGAGCGGCCTTACATACTGATGGTAGGCCACGAGGAACTGAAGGGCGTGAGCGTCTTCAAGCGGCTCGCGGAGCTCATGCCGGAACACGAGTTCATGCTCGTTGGTCGCACGTTCGAAGGCGAGAGAAGAGAAGGCAACATCACATACCGGGGGTTCGTGAAAGACCCCGTCGAGCTGTACAGGCACGCCAAGCTCGTGCTGATGCCTTCGCAGTGCGAGGAGGGATTCGGAATGGTGTCGCTGGAAGCGAGCGCGCTTGGCGTTCCGTCGATCGTGTCCTTCCGCGGAGGCCTGCCCGAGACGGTGGCTCACGATGACTGCATCGTGTTCGACTACGACAACCCCCTCGCATGGGCCGACACGATCGACCGCGTTCTGGCCGACTACGGCCGATTCTCCCGGGCGGCCCGCTCGCACGCGTCGCGCTTCGACATGCGGCGTCAGCTGGAGACCCTGCTCCGCGAGCTGGAGAGGGCGAACGTGGGAGACCGGGCAGCCGCCGGCAGAAGGAGCCCGCCCGCGGCGGCTCCCGCCACGCGCCGTCTCAGACCGATCGCGCGACGCGCACCCAGAACCGTCCCCGTCATCGAGCCCGCCGCAAGCTCCGACGCCCAGCCTGCCGGCTGAGAAGCGCCACGCGATCGACCGCCGCCCGGAGACGTCGCCCCGCACGCGAGCCGCGCTCAGATG
>WJLY01000007.1 GCA_014728245.1 Candidatus Effluviviaceae Genus IV sp. | reverse complement strand
TATACGAGCGGCGCGTGCGAGAGGATATCGTGCCCGCCCTGCACAGGCTGCGCCTTCTCGGAAATCTCCTCTACTCATTGGGGCCGCGTGGGATCGAGCGCGTCGTCACCTGTCCGCCGGCCCGATTCACGGTGCGCAGGATGGGATGGTGGGAGAGGTCGTCCGAGATCGAGGGAACCCTCAGTGTCGAGAAGGCCACGCGCTATCATCCCGAGCAATGACGGGTCCGAGACAACGACGGACCCGACTCGTGGTTTGGCGCAACGCGACTGGCTTGGCGTTCGGCGGGGACGCGCAGTACCCGAGAGAACCGGGCGCGTCCGAGGAGTCCCGGGAACATTCGGCGCGGCCCGGGGTCTTGACGGCGGGAGGGTAGGCGTTCCGGTTCACGCCCTGAGAGCGTGCCCGACGATCTTGTAGGCGAGTCTTGCGGCGGCGAAGTCGGATCGCACGGTCCCCGACCGCGGGCAGAGTTCCACCACGTCCGCAGATACCACCTTCCGCGACTCGAACAGCGTCCTCACGAAGGCCAGCGCCTCGTTCCACAGGAGTCCGCCCGGCTCTGGCGTGCCCACGGCCGGCACGACGGAAGGATCGAGCCCGTCGAGGTCGACCGAGAGATAGACTCTCTCGGTCTCGATCGCCTGCACCGCCCGTTCGACCCAGACGAGGCAGCCGCCGGGTTCACACCTCGCCGCCGCGATCTCTCGCCCCGTGACGCAGAGAAGCCCATTAGCCTCCTCGCTGAACGCCGCCTCCTCCGCCGACATCGACCGGATGCCGATCTGTACGATCGGGAATCTGCCCGCCAGGCGTCGCATGACGCAGGCATGGCTCCAGGGCGAGCCCTGGTACTCGTCCCGGAGATCGGCATGCGCGTCTATCTGGACGATCGTGAGCGGCCCGGCCGCTTCCGCACCGGCGGCGCAACCGACGGTCAACGTATGCTCTCCTCCCAGGGCGAGCACGAATCGTCCGTCGCCGACATGCGCTTCGACGACGCCCGCTATCCTGCCTACCACATCCTCCGGAGCGCCGTCGCAGTCGAGCGGTGCAAGGGTCGAGATCCCTCTGCGGCAGGGCTCGTCGCCCCTCGCCTCGTCGTACCACTCGACCTGGGCGGAGGCTGCCAGAATCGACCGCGGCCCGCGCGCCGTTCCGCGGACGTAGCTGGTCGTCGCCTCGTAAGGTACGGGCAGGACGACGGCGCGCGCGTCCCGCGGGTCGGACATATCCGCAGGGAGGTTCAGGAAGGCGCCCTGGTTGTGAGTGGAAGGCATCGGCTGTGCTCTCCGGCGCGGGGCTCGAGCTAGAGGTGCAGCGGCAGCGGCGGAGTGGCGAAGACTGCGGCCGCTACCACCGTCGTCCACAGTCCGCCCTTGTGCCCGACGGCCGTCTGCGTGATGTTGCTCGTCCGCACGATCTCGTCGCTGATCCTCCAGATCTCCTTGCGTTCGTCGTAGCTCGCGTCGGGATCGAAGGGCACGCCGAGCGTTGTGGCGAGCATTTCCGCCGCCAGATCTTCCGCGTAGTCGCCGGCCACCTGTTCTCTCTGACCGAAGCTGTGGTGCTCCGAGAGGTAACCGTATCGCGAGGAGTCCCTCGGCCGGGCTATCCCGATCGAGGCCGCGATCAACCGGTGCGGCTCATTGGTTGCGTTATCGGACATCACCGTGAACACGATCTGCCCCGGACTCAGGTTCGCCAGGCCCGCGCGCCTGCTCAACATCCTGGCGCCAGGCGGCAGGATGCTGGAGACCCTGACCAGATTGAATGTGGCGAGTCCCGCGCCGCGCAGCGCCATCTCGAAACTGGAGAGGCGCTCCTTGTGTCTCCCGACCCCCTTGGTCAGGAAGACCTCGCTCTTGACCGCCAATCGCTTGTTCTCCTTACGCGCCGGTGCTGTCGTGCCCGTGGACCGGCGGGATATGATGAGAAGGCGGACGTGCCCGGCCATAGTCGCTGGGTGGCCGGTGCGCAAACGTAACGTGAAGTATAGATTCCGCTCGAAGGAGGTGTCAACGCGGATGAGCGGCCGCGGAGAGACAGGCCCGTACTGCCGAGAGTCAAGATAACGCGGCCGGTCGCAGCCGGCCGGCGGTTGACCGGTATTCGCCGGGGGGTCTATAGTCGCTCTGTGAGGATCGGAGCCCTCCCGGAGTGCGGCCTGTCCCCGGCGGCTGTACCGCATCGCGCGAAAGGAGATCGTCCCTCCGGCGCTGGCGGCGCTCGACAAGGGGCGCACGGTCGCGCTGGCCGGCATCTACATGACGCAGATCCCGCCGCTCGACTACGAGAAGCACCTGTACCATGAGAAGATCCTCCGTAGCGTGACGGCCAGCACGAGGCGCGACGGGATGTAGCTTCTGCAGCTAGCCGCGGAGATCCCCATTCGAACGACCACCAGGCTCTATCCTCTTTCGAACGCGAACGACGTTCTGGTTTCGCTCAAGAGGAGTAAGATCGACGGCGCGGCGGTGCTCGACGTGAGCGGGGGAAACTGATGTGCCGCATGATAGGGGCGGT
Organism: Candidatus Effluviviaceae Genus IV sp.; assembly: GCA_014728245.1. GTDB lineage: Bacteria > Joyebacterota > Joyebacteria > Joyebacterales > Joyebacteraceae > WJLY01. The sequence continues at coordinate 6,150 of WJLY01000007.1, read as the reverse complement.
CGGACGGTTCGATCTGGAGACGCTGAAGAGCGGCCTGCGCGACATGGCCCTTAACCGAAATCCGGCGTACGAGCACGAACACAGGAGGCGGGGCGAAGGACTGCGCCACGATTGCGGCTGGGGCGCGGCCTTCGTGACGGGCGACGGGCTGCTCGTCCATCGCAGCACCACCGCGTGCTTCGACGATGCGTCGTTCGATGCGCTCGCCTGCGAGGACGTGCGGGTCGCGGTCCTGCACGCCAGACGCAACCGCGACCGCGGCACTATCGCGCTCGAGAACACGCACCCGTTCGTCGCCACCTGGCGTGACCTGGAGCACGCGTTCTTCCACAACGGAGAAGTGAAGGACAGGGAGCAGCTGACCTACGAGCGCCGCTTCAAGCCCCGGGGAACCGCCGACTCTGAGGAGCTCTTCTTCCACGTGCTGTCGCGGTTCGATCCGGACACGCCGCTCTCCTCTCTGAAGACGGCTCTGTCAGGGATCACCGACTTCACATGCCTGAACAGTCTTCTTGTGTCGGGCGACCGTTTGTTCGCCTACGCCGGCATGGCCGGCGGGACCCCTTACCCCAGGTACTACACTCTGTGGCGGTCGAGGACCGGGGACGCCGACGTCGTGTCCTCTGAGCCGATAGCTCTCGAGGGCGCCGACTGGAAGCCGGTCGAGGACGGTCGTGTCCTTCGTCTTGGAGACTGAGAAGGAGTGCGAGTCGCCACGCGGTGTCGGGGACTTGCGATTCGTTCGACGCTCCATGTGGGCGGGGTTTCCCGCCATCCCCGGAGAGCGAAGCCGGTGTGAACATTGATTCACTACGTAATTTGTGCTATTATGAGGTGTTAGGAGCACTTGCGGATTAGCGCTGCGGTACGCGCGCCCTCGGAGCCGACAGGCGCGCCTACCGACTTGTAACCCGGAAGGAGCGGCGAATGTCACGCACCCTGTCTGCCGTTCTGGCCCTCTCTATTCTGGCGGCGGCCGCCTCGGGCCTCCACGCGGTTCAGCCGCAGCAGGAGTACAGGAAGGTCAGGATCGAGTTCACCTCCATGACGGAGTTCGAGGAGTTCATGAAGCTGCCCGACCTCGACGTGATGGACGCAAAGCCGGGCGTCGGCGTCACGATCGTCGCGGACCCGGAGCAGCTCGCCGAGATCGAGTCGATGGGCTACTCGGCGGTGGTCGAGATCGAGGACATGGAGGCCTACTACTCGAGCAGGATCAGAGGCGATAACTTCGGGGAGTTCTACACTTACTCGGAGACCATCGACTTCCTCGACGATCTCTATTCCTCGTACCCCTCGATCGTCACCGAGAAGTTCTCGATCGGCCAGTCGCTCGACGGCAACGACATCTGGGCGATCAAGATCTCGGACAACCCGGGAGTGGACGAAACCGAGCCCGAGATCCTGTTCGACGGGCTTCATCACGCGCGCGAGCCCATAAGCATAGACGTCCAGCTCCACTTCATGGAGTGGCTCACTTCGAACTACGGCACCGATCCGGAGGCCACGTATCTCGTCGACAACCGCGAGATGTTCTTCGTGCCCGTGATCAACCCCGACGGCTATCTCTACAACGAGCTGATGAACCCGACGGGCGGCGGGATGTGGCGGAAGAACCGCAGGGACGTTCAGGGCTCCTCGTGCTACGGCGTCGACCCCAACCGGAACTACGACATCCTGTGGAGCCAGGTCGGGTCCTCCAGTAATCCCTGCGACGACACGTACTGCGGAACCGGCCCGCACTCCGAGCCGGAGATCCAGGCGTACACGGATTTCGCGCTTTCGAGAGACATCCGTTTCAATCTCTCGTTCCACTCGGTCGTGGGCGCGATCCTGATCCCGTGGGGTTACACGACCAGTGAACACACGCCCGACGACGCGCTGCTTCGCGAGATCGGCGCTACGATGGCTCAGTACAACGGGTACGAGGTGGGACAGGCGGGCGAGATCCTCTGGTACAGCTGCTCCGGGACCACTACCGACTGGATGTACGACACCGTCGGCATCTTGGCCATGTGCATCGAGGTCGGGGGGAGCGACTTCTGGCCGCTGGAGTCCGAGATACCCGGCCTGCGGGAGGAGAACCTCTGGCCCCAGATCTACGTGACGCGGATGGTCGGGCCGTACCTGTCCGTCAGTGACCTCACATTCTCGGGAGGCGACGGCGATCAGGATCCCGAGCCCGGCGAGACGCTCGACATCACGCTGACCGTCATGAACGACGGCGCCTACGATGCGGTGGACAATGCGAAGGCGACGATCCACACGAGCGATCCCTACATCCAGCTCGTGGACGCGGAGAGCCCGTTCGGCAACCTGGCGCCGAGGGCCACCGGCGACAACTCCGCCGATCCCCTGACGTTCTCCGTCGATGCCTCGGTGCCGGACGGGCACACGCTGAGCCTCACGATGGTTCTCGAGGGCGACGGCTTCTACGCTGAGGAAGAGTTCTCCTGGCTGCTCGGCGAGGCGACCGTTCTCTTCTCTGACGATATGGAGTCCGGGACGGGCAACTGGGTGGAGAACGACGGGTACTGGGACCTTTCGACGTTGAACTTCCACACCCCGGACAATTCCTACACTGACAGTCCGATAGGCAACTACGGCAACAACCGGAACACGTGGATCGAGCTGGCGAGTCCGGTCGATCTGGCACACGCCAGCCAGGCGCAGCTCTCCTTCTGGCACAGGGTCATGACCGAGGACGGCTACGACTTCTGCTACGTAGAGGCTTCGCCCGACGGCGGGACCACCTGGTACCAGCTCGGCCCCAGGTACGACGGCAACGTCAACTGGGAGAACGTCGTGCTGGACATCCCGACCGAGTACTGCACGGCGGACTTCAAGGCGCGCTTCAGGCTGCAGACAGACACGTACGTTGTGGACGACGGCTGGTTCGTTGACGACGTGCAGGTGCTCGGGCCTCCGGTCGGAAACGCCGCGCCGTCGGCTCCCGCGCTCTCCGGTCCTCCCGACGGCGCGAGCGTGCAGACGATGGCGCCCGAGCTTTCGGTCGTAAACGCCACCGATCCTGACGGCGGAGACGCGCTGACCTACGCCTTCATGGTCTATTCGGACGAGCTGCGCACTAACCAGGTCGCGAGCGCGACCGGCGTGGCGGAGGGCGGCGGTACGACGGAGTGGACCGTGGATCCGCCCCTCGGCGACGGCGAGTACTGGTGGACGGCGTACGCCGATGACGGGACGGAGCGCGGCCCCCTGATGGAGACGGCCTCGTTCACGGTCGAGTCGAGCGGCGTGGAAGACAATGCGATGCGCCTGGCTCTGGCGCCGGCGCGTCCGAACCCGTTCAGAGCCGAGACGCGGCTGTCGTTCACGCTTCCCTCGGCCGGGCGCGTCGACCTGTCCGTCTACAGCGTGGACGGCCGGATGATCAGGAAGGTCGTATCCGGGCGGATGGCGGCCGGAGAGCAGAGCGTCACGTGGGACGGGCGCGACGAGTCCGGCAGAGAGGTCGGGAGCGGGCTCTACTTCATGAAGCTCGAGGCCGATTCCGGCGTCCGGCGCGGGAAACTATTGCTGCTCCGCTAGACGCACTGGCATGACTGTGGTATTCGGGGCCGATCCGACGGGATCGGCCCCGTTCTTGTTTGGCGCGGGACGCCCTGCAAGGCGAATCCTGGAACAGCCCGTCGAATGGGCGATTCCTGCTGGTACGGGGCTTGCACTTGGTCTGGTCAGGAGAGGAGAAGCAAGGAGTTCGATTCCGGGCTGCTGTCGCAAGGAGACGGTTTTTGATGCGCAATCGTTTGATGGCGGGACTGGCGCTCCTGGCTCTGTCCGTTCTTGTGTCGTGTTCGACGACCGGTCCGTCAGAGCCGGAGACTGATAGCGGGCCGATAGACACGAGGTCGATCTCAGGAACCGTGTCGCTGCCCGACGGCGCGCCTCAGGATCCCTCCGACCTGACGCTGGTCTCGTTCGCCGGTCAGGCCGAGGTTCAGGTCGACGGAGGTTTCTCACTGGTCGTGCCTGACACCGAGCTTCCGCAGGTGGTTCTGGTGTTGGGTTCAGGGGCGTCGCCCGTGCTGCTCGGCTATGTCACTTCCGAGGAGACCGACGTCGTCGTCGACGCATCGTCGACGGCGTTGTCGCTCGTCCTGCTCAATCCGTTCACGACGATGTTCTCAGCTTACGACCGGTCGGCCCTCGTGACCGTGATCGAATCGAAGGACTGGTGGCCCGAACTGGTCGTGTGGACCGAAGAGGCGCTGGGTCGGTCAGGGACGGGCAGGATCGATGAGCGTGTGGAGCCGGCGCTGCTTCAGCTGGCCTCCGAGATCACCGTGGACGTCCTGAACGACTGGCCCGCGGGCGGGCTAGCGATGAACGGGCCGTGGTTCGTAGACGCGCCAGGGGGCGCGATCGACGCGGTCAACCCGGGGCCAGCGTACTGCGTCGCCACGTTCAGGAGCAACACCGGCGACTCCACCTCGGTGCTTCTCGATTCGGCGCGGGAAAACGTTCGAATTCACCCCGCGTGGCCGCCGTTCGTCGGCGCCACCAGCAGGACCACGACCAGGGTAGACCTGGGCGACGGGACGTTCTCGGTCTCGTTCACAACGGGCGATTTCTCTTCGCTGGACGTTGCGACTGCCAACGGGAGGGCGGGTCGCTGGAACGCGGCCAGAGCCGTGACAGAGCTGCTCGCGCTCGGGACCGGCGTGACCGAGACCCCCGACCCGGCCGCCCTCGATCTCGGCTCCTCCGAGCTTGCCGAATCAGCGGCGCGCGTTCGCGCGTCCGACAACGTGGGGTTCATCCGCGCGCTACTGGATCTTGTAGAGCAGGAGTCCGACCAGATATCGGAGTGGTTCTGGCAGGAAGAGATTCCCGAGGCCGAGCTATACGTTGAGACGCTCTGTCCGCTGCTTTCCGGAATCGCCTTCTCCACCTCCGTCATCGCGCCGGAGGAGACACGGGTTCCCCTGCACTCCTGGCTGGCGAGCGGGACGGCCCCGGGTTCCCAGTCGATATTCCAGGAGGACGGAGTGCTGTCGGAGGCGGGGACCAACGCCCCTCCACGGGCGGCGTTTTCGATCGCGCCCGACGGGGCGCAACCCGGCGAGCTCGTCACGTTCGACGCCTCCGGATCGAACGACCCGGACTCACCGTCGGGTGAACTCGAGTACCGGTGGGACTGGCAGAACGACGGCGGGTGGGACACCGCCTGGAGCGGCGTCGACGTCATAGGGCACGCCTTCGCCACCGCGGGGCCGCACGAGGTCGCGCTGGAGGTCCGGGATCGGACCGGGCTCTCGTCTCGAGTGGTACACGTCGTCAACGTAGGTGGCGGCGAGGACAGCGCGACGCACGTCGTGGTGCTGAGGGATGCGATCCCCTGGGGGAACGAGGTGCCCGACGTGCTGGATACGATGCTGGAGATGCTGGGCTTCACCGAGGGACCGGGGCCGGGCGAATACGAGGTGCTGGATTCGAGCGCGATCGACACCTTGCTGCTTTCGCCCGGGACGGATCTCGTGATCGTGCAGAGCGATCAGCCGCAACGGTTTTACGACGCCTATGCGGAGAACCAGGTCCGGTTCCTGCGGTTCGTCGAGGAAGGCGGAACGATCTTCTGGGAGGCGTGCGACCAGGGCTCGCACGGAGGTTCGATAGGAGGGGCCGGGATCGTGCTCCCCGGCGCGGTCGATCTCGTTCCCTACGAGACCTGGTACAACTACGTTGCGATGCCTGGTGCGCCGATAGTTGAAGGACTACCGACGCTTCTGTACGGTCAGTACGCCAGCCACTCCGGGATCGAAGATCTCCCGGACGGTGCAGTGACATACGTCACCGATGACGCCGGACGGGCGACGCTCGTGGAGTTCAGCTACGGCGGGGGCTGGGTGATCCTGACGACTCAGCCTCTCGAGTGGAGCTTCTACAACAACTGGACGAGCGGCGCAGTCATGCCGCACGTCGTAAGCTACGTACTCGGCCTTCCCCTCGTGTACGATTTCGGCGACATAGTCAAGCCGGAGGAGCGGGGAGCGCCGCGGAAGGACTATGGAGCGGGTCATCTGACCAGCGGGGCGCACTAGCCTGGACGGCGATTCCTCTCCTTTGGCTCGCCGCGTGGCGCCCCCTGCGTCGGCCCGCTCCAGCCACCAGGGCCGGGGCCCGGAC
>WJLY01000070.1 GCA_014728245.1 Candidatus Effluviviaceae Genus IV sp. | reverse complement strand
CCCTCCTCGAACTCGACCTCGAAGTCCGGGGAGTCCCCGAGCCCGACGCGGTTGATGTCGGCCAGGTACCGCACGGTGACGTCGATCGCGTCCTTCTCCCACGGCGTGATCGTCACGTCGCCGTCCCCGGATCTAAGCAACAGCCTGAACCCCTCCTCGACATCGAAGCTCTCGTGGAAGTCCCGGTCGATCCTGACCGCCGCAGCCTGCCCGCACAAGAGAGCGACAAGGCCGAGCGCAAGCAACGCGATAGTGGCGTGCCTCATGACGCACCTCCTTCTTCCAAAACCCTCATACACTCGCGGATTATCGCATCGGACTCCGTTCTGCAAGACGACCTGTTGCGGTCCGCAGGACGACCTGTTCCCGCTCGCAAGACCATCTGTGCCCGTCCGCAGGACGGCCTGTTCCGGCTAGCAACACCATCTGTGCCCGTCCGCAGGACGCCCCGGCCCCCAAAGATGTGACACCGAAACGACGCGCGCAGTTTCGCTCGCAGTCTCGCGCCCGGTTGGGGGCTTTCGGACGACTCCGGGGCATGATAGCATGGGTGTCCCCGGGAGAGACTGCGGAATAGCGGTGGGCGCGCGGCGTCCGAGCAGAGGTTCCGCTTCGAATACGGATAACGCAGCAGAATACAACGGATGAGGGGGTACCTGCATGCCGGAGAACAAGATACCGCACTGGGACCTGAGCAACGTCTACCCCGGCCTCGACTCGAAGGAGTTCCGGGCCGATTTCGACAGGCTGAAGAGTAATCTTGACAAGCTCGAGGATTACGAGAAGAAACACGGCATCGGCAAGCTCGATTCTCCCCCCGAAGACGCGGCCGCCACGGGAAAGGTGCTGGACGGCGCCCTTGAGCTTCTAAACGAGACGCTCCTCATGAGGTCGACGCTGAACGCCTACGTATACAGCTTCGTGGCGACCGACTCCCGGAACACGGCGGCCGCGAGGAAGCAGAGCGAGCTGGATCAGCTGAGGGTCCGCTTCCAGAAGGTCTTCGTACCCTTCGAGGCCTGGGTCGGCTCGCTGGCGCCTAAGCTCGATGAGATCGTGAAGGACGCTCCCGTCGCACGCGAGCACAAGCTCTCCCTTATCGACATCGCGGACGAGAGCAGGTTCCGCATGCCGATCGAGATGGAGGCGCTGGCTTCGGAGCTTACCGTTTCCGGCGGCGGCGTCATGGACAAGCTGCAGGAGCGGGTCACCAGCCAGCTCAAGATGCCGTTCACCGGCAAGGACGGGAAGACCGAGCAGCTTCCCATGACGGTGATACGGAACATGGCCAACGACTCCGATCCGGACACCAGGAAGCGCGCGTACGAGGTGGAGATCCGCGGGTGGGACTCGATAAGGGAGCCCGTCGCCTTTGCCCTCAACTGCGTCAAGGGTACTGCCGTGACTCTGGCCAGGCGGAGGGGCTACGAGGACGTGCTCCACTGGTCGCTCGAACTCAACAAGATGGACCGCGAGACCCTCGACGCGCTGCTGGGATCAATGAGGGACTCGTTCCCGACGTTCAGGCGCTATTTCAAGAGCAAGGCGGAGAAGCTGGGGAAGGAGAAGCTCGCCTGGTGGGACATGATGGCGCCGGTCGGCAAGGTCGAGCTCAAGTACACCTGGGACGAGCTGGTATCGTTCGTCACCGAGCAGTTCGGCACGTTCAGCGGCGAGCTGGCCGACTTCGCCGGGAACGCGTTCGAGCACAATTGGATCGACGCCGAGCCGCGCGACGGCAAGGTCGGCGGCGGGTTCTGCATGCGCGTCCCGAAGGTGAACGAGTCCAGGATCCTCTCCAACTTCGACGGCAGCTTCGACCAGCTTTCCACGGTCTCACACGAGCTGGGACACGCGTTCCACAACTACTGCCAGATCGGCCTCCCCATGATCCGCGCCGGGTCGCCCATGACGCTCGCGGAGACCGCGTCGATCTTCTGCGAGACGCTCGTGACGAACGCTGCCCTCGACGCGGCCGAGCCGGACGCGCAGCTTGGAATCCTCGAGAACCAGCTGATAAACGGCTCCCAGGTGATCGTGGACATCTACTCCAGGTTCCTCTTCGAGAGCGAGGTCGTGAAGCGCCGCGCCGAGGCGGAGCTCTCGGCCGACGAGTTCTGCGAGATCATGCGCGACGCGCAGAAACAGACCTACGGCGACGGGGTACACGAGGCCACCTACCACCAGTACATGTGGCTCCTGAAACCCCACTACTACATGCACGACTACAACTTCTACAACTACCCCTACGCGTTCGGCCTCCTCTTCGGGCTGGGGGTCTATGCGATCTACAAGAAGGAGGGCGACTCGTTCATCCCGCGCTACAAGGAGCTACTGCGCAGCACGGGCGCGGGGAAGGCCGCCGACCTGGCGGCGGAGTACGGGATCGACATCCGGTCGCGCGACTTCTGGGACGGGAGCATTCAGGTGCTCGCGAAGCAGGTCGAGAGGTACGAGGAGCTGTCGGCCTAGGCACCGGAGCGGCCCGGGGAACCGTCCGGGGCCGCGGCATTCGGCCACACGCATCGGCGGGAGGGACATGTTCCCTCCCGCCTTCTCTCGCGCAACCTGTCGGGCGGCTCAACCCACCTTGATCACGATCAGCGTCACGTCGTCGGCCTGGCGCTCCAGCTGCGAAAACCCCCGGACGGACGCGAGGAGGGCCTTGCCGATCGCCTCGGCGTCGTCTTCGCGGCGCTCAGTGACGACGCGTACGATGCCTTCGAGCTCGAACTCCTCATCGGCGGGGTTCCTCGCCTCCGTAACACCGTCTGTGTACAGGCACAGCACGTCGCCCTCTTTGAGCGACACCTCGGCGATGTCGTACTCGGTCTCGGGGATGAAACCCAGCATGAAGCTCCCCTCCGAGAGTTGCCGGACGTCTCCGTCTGCGGACACCAGGATCGGGTTGTCGTGGCCGGCGCGGACGTAGCGCAGCGCCCGGGTCTCCTTGTCGATCGCGCCGAGGAAGAGCGTGACGAACTTCCCCTCGTCGGTGTTCCTGTGGACCAGGCGGTTCAGGTTCTCGGCCGTCAGCTTGAGATCGAACTCGCCCTGGAAAGCGTGGCAATGGAGCCCGGCCTGCACGTTCGACATTAGGAGGGCGGCCGGAAGACCCTTCCCCGACACGTCCGCGATCGTGAACACCAGCGGCTTGCCGTCACCGAGATCGATCACGTCGAAGTAGTCGCCCGACACCGCGAGAGAGCTCACGTTCGTGCCCCAGACGTCGAGCCCCGGAACCTCGGGAATCTCGTCCGGGAGGAACCGCTCCTGCGTGGCCCTGGCCGTCTCGAGCTCCTTCCTGACACGTTCGTTCTCGACCTCCTCCGCGTGCAGCTCCTTCGCCGTCTGGACGTGGTCGCTTACGAGCGTGAACGCTCCGACGACCAGCAGGCTTCCCAGCACCAGGCCACCGGGCATGACGAGGTCGGCCCTCGCGTGCAGGAATCCGGTAGCCACGAGGCAGGCCGCGATCACCCCGAGCGCAGTGAACGCCGCAGCCGCCGGGCGCGTCCGCGACATCAGGAGCACGCACCCGACACACCAGAGCAGGATCCACCCCAGCGTGATCGGCCACGGCGCGTCGCGAATCGGCGCGCCGCGGAT
>WJLY01000069.1 GCA_014728245.1 Candidatus Effluviviaceae Genus IV sp. | reverse complement strand
GGGGGGGGGCCCCGCCGCTTCTGCGGGCACGGTGGGGGAGGCCGCGCACGAACAGGCCCTCTGCTCCCCAGGCGACGCCGGGCAGCGCGCGCGCCGAGCTCGGCTCTTCGCTTTGACAGCCGTGCAGCTGCGGTGCTAGAATACCGCTGTGTCATATGTTCGTGAGCGCTTCGGCGAGGCCCCGCGCTTCACAGGGCCGCGCCTCGAGTTCGACGGAAGAGACTGATTTCGGAGGACGCCTTGGGAACACGCAAGCGCATCAGCAAGAAGGACCTCAAGCACGACGCGCTCCTCGAGAGCGCCTCGAAGACGACGAAGTTCATCGAGGACCACCTGAACAAGGTCCTGATCGGCGTGCTGGTGGTGGTCGTGGCCATCGTCGCGTGGTCGTTCATCAGCAAGTCGAAGAGGGCCACCGCGCTCCAGGCCAACGCGGCGCTCACCAACGCGACCCAGGCCCTAAACTCCGGCCTCTACGCGCAGGCGCAGGAGCAGCTCAAGCAGCTCACCGTGCAGTACCCGGGCACAAGAAGCGCCGGCGCCGCCGTCTGCTACCTCGGCACGATCCACTTTCAGGAGGGCCGCTTCGAGGAGGCCCTGGCCAGCTTCAACGAGTATCTCGACCGCTACGGGCGAGACGGCGTCCTCGGAATCACGGCCCTCGAGGGGAAGGCCGCCGTTCTCGAACAGCAGCGCGAGTTCGTGCAGGCGGCCGCAACCTATGAGGAGCTGGCCGGTCTCAGCAGCGACAACCCGCCGGCCTACGCGCGCTACACGCTCGACGCCATACGCGTCTATCGGTCCGAGGCCGACTGGCAGGCGGTCGCCTCGGCCGCCGAGCGTCTCCTCGAAGAGCACCCGGACGCCCGCCTGGCCGGCCAGGCGAGAATGGCCCTGGCCGAAGCCCGCACACGCCTCCAGGCCTGACCGGGGCCACTCCGCAGCCGCTTCTCCGCCCTCCACCCGTACGTCGCATAATATATATTATGTAAACTACCCGGTTGAAGCCGCCGCAGCCGCTTCTGAGGGCATCTGCGGGCCCCACCCCCACGGGGCTTCGAGCCGCCCCCGCTCTGCCCCGAGGTCGGCCGCGCCCATGATGTCGGTTGTCAGCACGCGTGCGCCGGCGTTCTGCCGGGCGGCGCCCGGCGGGCGGCTCGGGAACACGGCATCGACGGTGCTAGGAGGCTTGCTTCGAGTCGAGGATCTTTGTGAATCGGCGCCGCAGGTCCTGAGGGCGCCTGCCGAACTCGCGGACCACACGGTAGCTTCCCGGACGATGCTCGAAGACGTCGTCCCAGAGGTCGTCCGGGGCAACGCGTCCGCATGGGAGCTCACCGGCGGCTCCGTGGAACCGCCACCCTACGTGCTTGTGTGTCCAGCAGACGAGCCAGGAGCAGATGTTGTACCGCGGCGCGCCCTCGCGCCACGGCAACCTGAGGCGACGCAGCAGGTAGACGTCGCGGCCCGCAAGCCGGCCCAGGACGCCGTCGACGAAGTGCTTCGCCAGGGCGGCGAAGCCGTAGCGCGCTCCGAGATATGCGTCGAGCTCCTGCTGGAATGACTGGAGGTCAACTTGTGTGAGCCCCAACGGTTGCACCAGGACGCCCCAGTGCTCGGGGCGGTCGTAGAGGGCGCGCCACTCACCCTCGCGGGTCCCGGAGGGCACCGACTCGACTATCGTAACGCCGTCGGCGCGAACGCAGAAGGCATGGTTGCACACGCTGGGCAGCTCGCCTCTGAACGTGGAGAAAAGCCGGATGAGAAAGCTCATCCGGCTCGACCTGCCGTGAACCAGTCCGAACGTGGCTCGCGCGCCCGGGTTCCGCGTGTCAGGGGTGTCTCTCACGGCGCCTCCCCCGCACCCGCGCAGCGCGTATCGTGCCGTCCTGCGCGGCGCCGGTCAACCGACGACGAAATTGAGGAGCCGGTCCTGCACGTAGATGACGCGGCGGACCTCCTTGCCCTCGATGTGGTTCGAAATCTTCTCGTTCGCGTGCGCGAGTTCGACGACAACGTCTTCCATCGCTCCGCGCTCGGCCTCGACCTCGCCGCGAAGCTTGCCGTTCACCTGCACCGCGATCGTCACGAAGTCCTCGCGAGCCGATTCCTCGTCGTAGTCGGGCCAGCTCACCTCGAAGACCGACCCGCCTCCTCCGGCTCGCTCCCACAGCTCCTCGCAGAAGTGCGGCACCATCGGGGCCAGAAGGAGCACCAGGCTCTCGAGCGCCTCGGCAACCGCCTTGCGTTCGACGCCCGACGGCTCCCGTACCTTGCCGCCCTCGGCCTGGAAGGCCTCGGTGAAGGCTCTCAGCGCGTTCGACAGCTCCATGAGGGACGCCACGGCCGTGTTGAAGTGCATCGCCGCCATGTCGGCCGACACCTTCCTTATCGTCTGGTGCGTCTTCCTGTGCAGGTCACGCACGTTGTCGGGCGGGCCGTCGCCCGACAGCTCATCCGAGAGCCGCTCCCGCTCGCCCGCTCTGAACGGCCACTTCTCCACCGTGTGCCAGACGCGGTTCAGAAACCGGAAGGCCCCCTCGACCGCCGTGTCGTTCCACTCGGCGTCTCGGTCGGGCGGCCCGGCGAACAGCGTGTAGAGCCGCTCGGTGTCCGCCCCGTACTCGCCGATCAGCTCGTCGGGCGGCACGGCGTTGCCCTTCGACTTCGACATCTTCGCGCCGTCCAGCGTGATCATGCCCTGCGAGAAGAGCGTGTCGATCGGCTCGTCGAAGCCCAGGAGCCCCAGATCGTGCAGCACCTTTGTCATGAAGCGCACGAAGATCAGGTGGCCGCACGCGTGCTCGACCCCTCCGATGTAGAGATCGACAGGGAACCATCGATCGACGTCCTCCCGGACGAACGGCGCGCTCTCATCGCGCGGCGATATGTAGCGGAAGAGATACCAGCTCGAATCGACGAACGTGTCCAGCGTGTCGGTCTCGCGCCTCGCCTCTCCCCCGCACTCCGGGCAGACCGCCCTCCTGAACGTCTTCGAGGTCGTCAGAGGAGATTCGCCTTTCCCCGTGAACTCGACGTCTGTCGGCAGCAGCACCGGCAGCTCCTCCTCGGGAACGGCGCGCACGCCGCACCGCTCGCAGTACACAACCGGTATCGGAGTGCCCCAGTAGCGCTGGCGCGACACGAGCCAGTCGCGCAGCCTGTAGCTCACCGTGCGCCTGCCCGTGCCCTCTTCCTCCATCCAGTCGGCAATGCGCTCCATGGCCTCCCGGTTCGGCACGCCGTCGAACTGCCCCGAGTTTACCTGCACCCCGTCCTCAACGTACGCGGAGTCGAGCTCTCCACCGGAAAGGCCCTCGTCCGGGCTCTCGATGACGACTCGAAGAGGGAGCCCGTACTTGCGCGCGAATTCGAAGTCGCGCTGGTCGTGGGCCGGCACCGCCATGACCGCACCGGTCCCGTACTCCATGAGGACGTAATTGGCTACCCAGATCGGTATCTTCTCGCCGTTCACGGGATTGACGACGTGTCTTCCGGTGGCCACTCCCTGCTTGAATACGTCGGCCGCGCTCCGATCGAACTGGTCCTGTGCCCGCACCCGCTCGGCGAACTCGAGGACCTCGCGCTCCTGCTCGGTGCCCGCCACGAGGTCGCGCAGCATCGGGTGCTCGGCGGCCATGACGATGTAGGTGACGCCGAAGATCGTGTCGACCCTCGTGGTAAAGCACGAGAGCGGCTCGTCCGTCTCGGCCACTCTGAAGTCGATCTCCACGCCTTCGCTGCGGCCGATCCAGTTCCGCTGCATCGTCTTCACGCGCTCGGGCCAGGATTCGAGTGAGTCCAGTCCGGAAAGGAGCCTGTCCGCGTAGTCAGTGATCCTGAAGAACCATTGTTCCAGATCGGTCGTGGTAACCTGGGCGTCGCAGCGCTCGCACCTCCCCCCCACCACCTGCTCGTTGGCCAGCACCGTCGCACAGGACGGGCACCAGTTGACCGGGGCCGACTTCCTGTACGCGAGGCCTCGCTCGAAGAGCTTGACGAAGAGCCACTGGGTCCAACGATAGAACGAGGGCTCGTGCGAAGCGAACTCGCGAGACCAGTCGTAGCCGATGCCCCACGCCCTGAACTGGGACTTCATCTTCCTGATGTTCCTGTCGGTCCACACCGGCGGATGGATGCCCCGCTCGATGGCGGCGTTCTCCGCGGGAAGGCCGAACGCGTCCCACCCCATCGGAGAGAGCACCGACCTGCCCCGCATCATGGCGTGACGCGCGACCGCGTCTCCGATTATGTAGTTGCGGCCGTGACCGACGTGGAGGTCGCCCGAGGGATACGGGTACATGACCAGGCAGTAGAACCGGTTCTCCGCGTCCGTCGGGCACTCGAACAGGCGGGACTCCTCCCACCGTTTCTGCCACTTGGGCTCGATCGTAGAGAACGGATAGGGCTTCATTGGAGCTTTCCTCTTCCTTCGCGTAGCGCGGTCAGCGGGCATACACGAGGGCCGGCACGGGAAACGCGGTGCCGGCCCTTCTACGGAACCTCTTGCTCCGCTGTCCCGCTAGAATCCGTAGGTGAACGAGAGCGACGGTATCATCACGTCGTCCAGGTGCTTGCCGTCCATGTAGTCCGTGCCCGTGAGCCTTCTCTTCTCACCTGACTGGTACTCCAACCCGACGTCGAGCCTCCATACGTCGGAACGGTACCCTACGCCCAGAGTGAAGGCGCTCTTGGCGCTCATCGGCATCACGAAGTCGAAAGTATCGTCGGGTACGGGCGTCGGGATCGACCTGTACCCCAGTCTCACCGATGTCGACCTGGAAAGTCTGTAGTCGAGCCCGACACCGAACTCGACAGTATCCTCCCACTGTAGCGTGGTGGTTCCGAAATCGTCCGGAAGCTCCGTGTCGACCGAGCGTACGATCTCGTCCACCTCTGACCACTGCGTCCATTGGACGTCGGCGGTCAGAACCGTGCCGTCAAACAGGAAGTCATCGTAAGCGATCCCGAGGCCCGCCCACATGGGGAACGTGAGATCGAAGGACTCGCTCTGCGAGGCTCTCCTGTACTCCTCCAGAACGGATGTGACCTCGACGTCTCCTTCGAACGTCACGGTCATCGGGGTCCTGGCGGTCAGCCCGACGGTCAGAAGGTCGGTGGCCTCGTAGAGGACACCCACCGTGGCACCGTACCCGGTGCCGGTCAGATCTTCGCTGAATTCGTACGGGTAGAAGTCCACGAGAGTGTCGGGCGACGTGGAGGTCGAATCGTACACCGCCTCCCAGTTACCCCGGATATGCTCGAAGCTCCCGTACAGGAAATGGCCCGACACGCCGACGCTGACCCGGTCCGAGAAACTGCGGGCGATGACGGGCGAAAGGACGTAACCGCGAATGCTGCTCTTGTAGTCCGGCAGCTCTCCGTTCACCTTGACCGGCCGCTGTTCGAAGTCGCCCGCCACGTCGTCCCCGTCCCATTCGGTGCCGTACTCGGCTATCGTGTAGCCGCAGAGCCCGATCTTGCTCACGAGCCCTCGGAGGGGTCCGGCATCCGCGTAGAGGAAGAACCCCGGAGCCAGGTTCTGCTGCGTCGCGGTGGTCGCGGCCACCCTTCGTTCCACGTTGTCGTACACCCCGCCCGGGCTGTCCTCGACCGGGAAATAGGCTGCTCCGTCCCTCGATCCCAGAAGAACGGCGTCGTGAAGCGAGACCGTGACCTCTGTGCCCTGGATCGACATGATGCCGGCCGGGTTCCAGTGGACGGCGCTGTAGTCATTGGCCAGCCCGATGTAGGCGCCCCCCATGGAGGACGCGGCCGTGCCGACCGACGGAACGTAGAAGCCGCCGGCGCAAGCAAGCACCGGTGCCAGCACAACCAGGGCGAGGCAGGTCAGAGGAATCCTGCCGTTCAAGCGCATTATACCCCTCCTCCTGATCGGAGCGCCGCAGAGTGGCTCGTCCGATCCCAAACGTACAGATACCCGAAGGGAGCGCCACCGGGCGCACCCGCAGGGGAGTCATCTCTAACTTGTCTAGCACACGCGAGATGAGGCCGTCAAGCCATTTTCTGGATCCCGCGGGCGTGCGCGCACAACCGTCTGAGCGGGCATTCCCCGCACCCAGGCCGCCGGGGCCTGCAGACGGTCCTGCCAAGCCGAATCAGATTCACGTGGAGAGAGAGCGACTTCCCCCGCGGGACGACGTCCCGTAGGGCGGCGAACGTCGCTTCCGGACCGCGCCCGGGCCCGATCACACCAAGTCTTCCGACGACCCGGTGCACGTGCGTGTCGACCGGCATCACGTCGCGTCCCAGGCCGAAGAGGGCCACGCAGGCGGCGGTCTTCGCGCCGACTCCCTCGAAGCCCCGCAGGTAGTCCAGTACCTCCTCGGTAGGAAGCTCCCTCAGGAAGCTGAGATCGAGCGATCCCTCCTCCCTCTCGATCGACCGCAGGATGGTCCGGATCCTCCCCGCCTTGGTCCGGGCCAGCCCGCCGCTTCTTATCGCGCTCTCTATCGACCGTGGCCTCGCATCGGCGACGTCTCCCCACGTCGGGAAACGCACACGGAGCTGAGAGTACGCTCTTCCGGAGTTCGCGTCCCTCGTGTTCTGCGACAGCACCGTGGACACCAGGCTCCCGATGAGATCCCGGCTCGCGCGCCGCTTCGGGGCGCCGTACTCGTCCTCGAGAAGCTCCGCAATGCGCGCGAGCCGCCGCGTCTCCGCGGCGACCCGCCTGCCCCGTCCCGATCGCTTCGCATCGGCGCTCAAGGGCCCCCGCCTCCCTCTCCGGCCATCCTACCGCGGCTGGCGAGCTCGTAGACGAGGAGCCCCGCCGTGGTCTCGGCGTCGAGTCCCCTTCGGATCTCGGTGTCGGCCCTGTAGAACGCGCCCACGCCCCTCGCATAGTCCCGGGACGTCCTGGCGCGCGAGAGCCCCGCCAGGTCGGGTACGCCGGAGAGAAGATAGGAGCCCGTGGCTCCCCGCCCCCGTCCCCCGCCCGCCGCTCTGATCGACCACAGCATCGTCCAGACCCCGTATAGCTGCGTCACGAGTTGAGCCGCGTTAGCCCCCTCGTCGACCAGTTCCTCGAAGAGCGCGAGCGCCTCTCCCGGCTTCCCCTCCGCCACCGCCAGCGCTAGGTCCCGCAGGCTGGACGCCCTCGCCCCGACGACCGCCTCGACGTCGGGGACGCCGACGCTGCCGGATTCGCGCGCGTAGCAGGCGAGCTTCCCGAGTTCGTTCGCGACCTTCTGCAGCTCTCCTTCGGTCCAGTCCGCTACAAGAAGGAGCGCCTCTTCCTCGATGGCCAGCCCGCGCTCCTCTGCCATCTTCCTGGCCACCGACAGAAGCACGTCGCGCGAGAGCCTCCCGCAATCGACCACCGCCGCGGAATCGAGCAGTGCCCGCTCGAATTTGCCCTTGCCCGAGAGCCTCTCGAAGCTGACCAGCGCGACGCAGGAGCTCTCGACCGGTTTCTTGACGTAGTCCAGCAGCCTCTTCCGTTCCGCCGGACTCATTCGCTCCACGTCGTAGACCACGGTCAGCCGTTTCTTCGAGAGCATCGGGGCGGTCGTAGCCTGGGAGACGATCGTCTCCGCGGTGGTCTCCCGTCCCGCGAGGCTTGCGAAGTCGAAGGCCTCGCTGCCCGGCGCCAGCACGGCCTTCCGCAGGAGGTCGACGCCCACGCGAGCCAGATACGGCTCCTCCCCGTGCATCAGCACGACAGGCGGCGCCTCGCCCGCCGCGATCAGCTCCTGGAAATCCCGAAAGGTCATGTCTTCACCACCCCTGGACCGTCTTGGCGAGCACGTCCTGCGCGAGCTTCTCGAACGCCCTCTCCCTGGCCTCGTCCTCGCTCGTCAGGCCTCCGCCCTCGCCGGACTCCGAGTAGACCGCCCACCCCTCAACGTCTTCCTGCCACACGATCTCATCGCGGGTCAGGTCCTCGTACGTCAGGCGCGCCACGACTCGGACCTTGTACTCGCGCGGATTGCCGGACGCGTCGTACGACATCACCGGGCGCTCGTAGACCGTCACGGCGCCGCGGAGTATGGAATCGGTCGACTCCTCTCCCACCACTCTGAGCGTGTTGTCGTCGGCGAACCGGGAGATCAGCGCGTCCGTGATCTCCTGCTCGACGCCGAACTCGAGGGTCTCGTTTGTGAGAATGGGCACGGCTATCGTCGAGATGTGAGTCTTCACGGCCGGCGAGAAACTGTAGCCGGCGCAGCCCGCGAGCCAGATTGCGAAAAGCCCCGCCGCGAGCGGGAGCCCGGCCTTCTGGCGGACAGAGGTGCGCGCCTCTCTTCTCCCGCGCAATGGGCTACCCCTCCCTGAGCCGCTTCCGCAACGTGTTCCGACTGATCCCCAGAAGCCTCGCCGCTCGGACCTGGTTGCCCCCGGCATGCCTCATCGCCTCCTCCGCAAGCACCCGCTCGACCTCGGAGACTATCGCATCGTCGATCCTATCTTCATCCCGGTCGGCCAGCCGTCTGAACGATCGGCTCACGGCGCTCTCCAGGCCTTCCGGGGACAACTCGGCGGCGTCGGGCCATGACTCCGCGCCCTCGCGGAAGATCTCGAAGTCCTCGGGCACGAGCACACCGGTGCGGTTCAGCGCGACCGCCCTCAGGATCGACCTTTCGAGCTCTCGCACGTTACCGGGCCATGGATAGTCGGCCAGAAGGTCGAAGACCTGCTGCGATATCCCGTCGACGTCCTTCTGCAGCTTGCTCTTCGCGCGCTCCAGGAAGTATTCGGCCAGGTACGGGATGTCGTCACGTCTGTCACGAAGCGGCGGGATGAAGATCGAGACCACCTTGAGCCTGTAGAAGAGGTCGACACGGAACGTCCCCTCCTTCATCTGCGCCACCAGGCTGCGTCCGGTGGCCGCGACCACGCGGACGTTGACCTTCACGCGCGTTCTCGCTCCCGGTCGCTCGAACTGCCCGTTTTCCAGCACCGAGAGTATCCTGCCCTGAACCGGCAGGCTCGCCGTGTCGACCTCGTCAAGGAAAATGGTGCCCTCGTTCGCCTGCTCGAAGCGACCGGGTTCCCACTCGGAGGATCCGGGCCTTCTGCCGCCGAAGAGCTCCGCGTCGAGGGCCTCCGGATGCATCGCGCCGCAGTTGACCGCGACGAAGGGTCTGTTCCTTCGATCGCTGTTGTAGTGTATCGCGCGGGCGATCAGCTCCTTGCCAGTGCCCGACTCGCCCTGGATGAGGACGGCCGCGTCGGTCGCGGCGGTCTGGCCGATCAGCTTGTGGATCTCGACCATCTCCGGCGTCCTGCCGACGATTGCGCCGAGCTCGGCGACGTCTCCGGGCCCCGGAGAACCGATCGTGCGTATCATCCCGCCGTCGGGCGAGAGCGCCCGCCGCACTGCGTCCTCGAGCCCGGAGGGCAACGTTCCTCTCGGCAGGTAGTCGTAGGCTCCCTCCCGCATCGACTCGATCGCGCCCTGACTGCTGGTCGTGGCCGCCACGACGACCACCGGAAGGCGCCTGTCGAACTCCTTGACCGCTCGGAGCGTGTCGACTGCGCCGCCTTCGCTCAGACAGTGCTCGATCACGACAACATCCGGCCTCTTCTCGTCGAGCGCGGCGATGAGACGGTCGGCGTCGGTCCACACGCTGGTCTCGTACATGAGCCGCGGAAGCGCCTCCGTCAGCTCGGCCGCGCTCTCGGCGTTCCTGTCCAGAATCCAGACGTCTTTCACGCCTCTCGCCTCGATGCCTGTTCACGGTACCACCCCACCGTGAGTCTGAGTCCTTCCTCGAAGCCGACGCGCGGCTCGAAGCCGAGCCTCTCTCGCGCCCTCGATATGTCGGCAAACGAGTGCCTGACGTCGCCCGGCCGGGGCTCGGCGTAGACAGGCTTCGCCGAAACGCCGACGAGACCCGCCAGCTCCCGGAAGAGCTCGTTGACAGTGACCGTGCCGCCGCAGGCCGCATTCAGGACCGCGCCGGAGCACCCCGGGGCTTCCGAGGCCAGGACATTGGCCTCGACGACGTTCGTCACGTACGTGAAGTCACGGGACTGCCCTCCGTCCCCGTAGATGACCGGCGTCTCGCCCTCGAGCAGAGCCGTCGCGAAGATCGGTATCACCGCCGCGTACTGGGAGTCCGGATCCTGCCGTGGACCGAAGACGTTGAAGTACCTGAGCACGACGCATTCAAGGCCGTAGAGGCCCGAGAAGACGCGGCAGTAGTGCTCGCCGGCCAGCTTGCTGACGGCGTAGGGCGACTCCGGAGCGGGCGCCATGTCCTCGCGCTTCGGAAGCTCTGGGCTCTCTCCGTAGATCGACGACGAGCTGGCGTAGACGAGCCGGCTGACTCCGGCGTCGCGGCTGGCCACGAGTACGTTCAGCGTGCCCAGCACGTTCACACGGTTAGTGGAAACGGGATCGTCCACCGACCGGGGCACGGACGCCAACGCCGCCTCGTGGAAAACGACCTCCACTCCCTCCACCGCCCTCTCGACGGTAGAGAGGTCGCGCACGTCGCCCTCCAGCAGCTCGACGTCCTGGCCCAGCTGCTCGAGGTTCTCGCGCCGACCGGTGGAGAGATTGTCGAGCACGCGGACCTCGTGGCCCATCTCGAGGAGCCTCTCGGCGATGTGAGAGCCGATGAAGCCGGCGCCCCCTGTAACGAGCATGAGAGACATCGATACCCCCGCAGGCGACCCGGGGCTTCTCCCCGGATCTAGATCTTCCGTATGTTTGGGCCGTCCAGGCCCTTCAACGCGTTCCTGGTGTCCACGATAGGAACGCCGGTCTCGACCAGCGCCCTGTAGTCGACCGACGGGTGCGCGGTCGTTATGACCACGCAGTCGGCCCTTGCCAGCTCGGCGGAAGTGAGCTCGACGCTCTCCATGTCCAGGCCCGCCTCGTTCAGACGCGGCACGTGGGGATCAGAGTAGACGATCTCGGCGCCCCGCTCCAAGAGGAGCTTCAGAACGTCTATCGCGGGCGATTCCCTGACATCGTCTATCGCCTCCTTGTACGCTACGCCCAGCAGGAGGACCCTCGAACCCCGGACCGGCTTCGACTGGTCGTTCAGGCAGTCGGTCACCTTGCCCACCACGTGGTAGGGCATGCTGCTGTTGATCTGGCCGGCCAGCTCTATGAACCGCGCCTCGAACCCCGTCTCCTTCGCCTTCCACGAGAGGTAGAAGGGGTCGATCGGAATGCAGTGGCCGCCCAGCCCCGGCCCCGGGTAGAACGGCATGAAGCCGAAGGGCTTCGTCGCCGCGGCGTCGATCACCTCCCACACGTCGATTCCCATCCGGTCGCACATGAGCGCCATCTCGTTCACGAGCCCGATGTTCACGCTTCTGAAGGTGTTCTCGAGGAGCTTCACGGTCTCGGCCACCTTCGTGGACGAGACGGGCACGACGGGCCCCAGCGTCTGCTCGTAGAGAAGCACCGCGTGCTCGGTGCAGGCGGGAGTAACGCCGCCGACGACCTTGGGGATGTTCTTGGTATTCCACTCCGGGTTGCCGGGGTCGACCCGCTCGGGCGAGAAGGCGAGATAGAAGTCGCGTCCGGCCTTGAGCCCCGTGCGCTGCAGCCGCGAGAGTATCACCTCGTCGGTCGTCCCGGGGTAGGTAGTGCTGTCGAGTATGATCAGCATGTCCGGATGGAGCTCCTTCTCGATCTCCACCACAGCCGACCTCACGAACGAGATGTCCGGGTCCTTTGTCTTGCGAAGCGGGGTCGGCACGCATATGTCGACCGAGTCGATCTCCTTGAGAGATGAGAAGTCGCCGGTGGGCTCGAACGTCCCCTCGCGCACCGCCCGCCCCACCCAATCATCAGGAACGTCCTGGATGTACGACTCGCCGGCCCTCAAGGCGTCGATCTTCGCGCCGTCGTTGTCGATGCCGGTGACGTGGAAGCCGGCGCGCTCGAACTCCATCGCCAGCGGCAGTCCCACGTACCCGAGACCGATCACCCCCAGCCTCGCCTCCTTAGACAGGAGCTTGTCTCTGAGCATTGCCCCTCCTTGGAAAAGCTGTGTCAGGACCCGTTTCAGCCCACCGCGCCCGCGAACGCCGAAAGCGACGCGGAAGTCGCCAGCGGAAGCAGGAGATTGTCGTAAGCTCCGATGGGCAGCGATTCGACGACAGCCGCCACCGTGCCGACCAGTATGGCCCACGGAAGCGGAAGATAGAAGATAGCAATTACCACGCCTACAGCGAAGAGCGAAAGCGAGCCGACGACCGTCTTCCCCGGGTTGTGCGGCAGAAGCGTCCGGCCGAAGGCCTTGCCGACAAGGCTCGCCGCGGTGTCCCCCACTGCCAGCACCAGTATGCCCGCAGTCGCCATATCCAGTGGAAAGAGAAACAGCGTCAGCCAGATCCCGACCCCGAACAGGACCGGGCCGAGCGCGACCCCTCTCGCCTCCGTGGAACGCATGGCGCGCCAGGTCACATTCGAGAAGAGCGGGAGCGCCAGGCCTCCCAGCCTGGCCAGCTCCGACACGAGAAACAGAACGGTCGTTGCGCCGACCAGCGCGAGCGCGCCTTCACGCGACCACGCCGCCACCAGTGGGACGACGACCGCGCACACGTGTATGCCCTTCCTGAAGACCTCGTGCCGGACCGCCATCCACTGCGGCGTTATGCCGACGTCGTACCCTTCCGGGAAGAACTCGAGGATCTCGCTCAGATTGCGCGTGTGCAGAACGAAGGTCGCCTCACTGAGTATGGGCAGCTCAGGATTCACCGCCACGCTGCGCCACGCTGAGGAAACGATCTCCGAATTGCTCTTGTCGTCGACCACGACCGTGGCGTCGGTCCAGGCGAAACCGAGATCGGCCAGCATCTCATCGAGGGCGTCCCTCTTGCCCTCTTCGGAGTGACGGCCGCCCAGAAGCCTGCCGGTCAGGACGCCGCTCTGGTCCGTCTCCACGGCAGCGCCCGACGCCCTGTCGGCGCCCACCCTCGCCGCTATCGTCTGCACGACGAGATCGGGAACGCCGACACTCACGAGCACTATCGTGTAGCCGGCCGCCCGGAGCCTGCCGCACACCTCCGCCGCTCCCCGGGCGAGCGGGAGCCGCCGCCCGAGTTCCTCGAACTCGCGGAGCGTGGCGCCGCGCTGCAGTCTGTACGCCCGCTCGACGGCGGTCCTGACGCTCAGGACGCCCAGCTTCAGAAGGAGCCCCAGCCAGGCGCTCCGTATCCACACGAGCGGCCCCCGGCGCGCCGCGGCTCGCGAGAGGAAGAGACCCTTGAGGAGAACGCCGTCGACATCGAAGGCGACCACGCCTCTTCGGCCACGGGGGGCTTCACCGGCGGCCATCACGGCGCCTCCCGAAGAACACCATGAAACCCCTCACGACCATCCAGCCGGCGAGGCCGAGCATTATGAGCGCGAGAAACGTGAATCTGTGCCCGTACTCCGGCACGATCAGCTGGAAATACCTGAACGTCCCGTAGGTGAGCATCGCCGCGAGCGCCAGATTGGCGCAGCCCACGACGATCCGGTAGACGGTCCGTTCGTGCGGTCTTGTGTCGGCGCGCCCCACCCGTGGCTCGCCCCCTCCTAGCGAACGACGGCGAACCTGCCGGTGACCTCGGTGGCAGGCTCGGTGCCACCGCGCTCGTAGATCCTCAGCTTGTAGATGTAGACCCCGCTGGCGAGCGCGTCGGCGGACGAAGCGAAGTCGTTCCACCTCACTGTGTTCCATCCCGCCGACAGGCCGGCGCCCTCCGGCGGCTCGCCCGCTATCCCTCCGAACTGGAAGACGCCCAGCTCCTGGCCGGTCATGTCGAAGACGACGATCTCGGAGGCGCCCGCCTCACGGGACAGCTCGTAGCGGAACGAGAGATCGCCGGCGTGGCCCGCCGGATTCGGGTAGCTGTAGTGTTCCATGACGAACAACCGGCTCTCGTCGTTGACCCGGATCTCGAAGGTCGCGCTGTTGTCGGAGTAGGAAAGCTCTTCCACTCCGTCGGACTCCACTCGCGCCGTTATCCGGTTCACCCCGAGGTCGCCCGAGTCAGGCAGCCAGTAGAAGGAGTTGTAGATCACCTCTCCTCCGCCCATGGCACGCGAGACGGAGCGCTCGGCCAGAAGCTCGCCCTCGTCGGGCTCGCCGTCCCAGACGGTCAGGGTCATGTCGACGTCCTCGTCGGGACCGAAGGCGTGGACCTTGACGGAGAATTCCACGATGTCTCCGGTCTCCGGGCTGCGCGGGTAGACCGAGAAATCCTCGGGAAAGACCGCGAGGTTGAACGTCCCGTCCGTCTCGGCCAGACGCGCCACGCTACCCGCGATCGCCCTGCCGACGCCGGACAGCTGCGACGCCACGATGCTCCCGAACGTGTCCTCAACCGTGTGGTAGTAGGGGTTCCGCTCGCGCGGATTCCAGTGCTCGATCGCGACCAGTCCGTCGTAGCCCTCGAGCCAGAAGCTGGCGTGATCGCTGTACGCCAGGGCCTGGTCGATCCTGACGGCGCTGAAGTCATCGAAGCTGGACGGATAGAGCTCGACCGTGTCGAGGATCCAGTCGGCAAGCCACGTGGTCCCCGGATTGGTGACGATGTGGCAGGTGTCGGGCGCTCCGCTCTGCGGCTTGTAACCGACCATGTCCACGTTCAGAACCCCGTAGATCGTGTCTCCCGCGGCCGCGACCGAGTCCGCGTAGACCTCGCTTCCGAGAAGCCCGAGTTCCTCGCCGCTGAAGAGGACGAAGCGTATGTCGAAAGGAAACGTCAGGTCCGCGAGTACGCGGGCCGCCTCCAGGGCGACGGCGACGCCGGTCGCGTTGTCGTCCGCGCCCGGGGCCGCCTCATCGCACCACCACATCGAGTCGCCCGTGAACGAGTGCGACGCGGTCGCGTCGTAGTGCCCGCAGACGATGTAGTACCCCTGGAGCCTTCCCGTGCCCGGAAGCGTTCCCGTTATGTTCTCAGCCGGGTAGTCGACGACCAGCGTGTCGTCCTCGCATGAGTAGCCCATGATGTGGAAGCGCTGCGTATCGACCGTGGCGCCGTACCAGCGCAGCCGGTCAACGATGTAGGACTTCCCCTCTTCGAGACACTCGTCTCGGAACGTATGGCGTGACCGAGGAGTGCCGTCCGAGTAGGACGACAGTCTCTCGACGTGCGCCATCAGCGAGTCGGTAGAAACGGCGTCGAGCACATCCTGTACTACGCCCCTCACACGAGACTCGCCAACCTCTTCTCTCGCGCGAACGAGAGGCGCCGGCGTAGCGTCGAACCACTCGCCGAGGTCCATGTCCAGCGGCAGCTCGCGAACGTGAAACGACGCCGCGCGAAGCGCCGGAACGGCTTGCGGGCCGGCCGCTACGATCACGGCTCCCAGGGGCTCGGCGAGGATCACGCGGCCGTGTTCCGCCAACGACTCGCGGCCACTCCTCGGGTAGCACGCGTAGAGCCTCTCTCCGTCCCCCACCGTGCCCGCCGCCTCGGCCCCCGCGGCGCGGAGCAGCGGCGAACGGAACCCCGTGGCGGTCTCGATCAGCGCGAGTTCGTCTCCCACGTGGCGGACGCGCGCGCCCTCCCCGGAGAACTCGGTCAGATAGCCGCCGTCGTCGACCGGAACGATGTAGAGATCGCCCGCCGCGGCGACCGCCGCCCCGACCGCGAGCGCCATAAGCGCGATAGTGACTTGCCTCGTCATGGTCTCCCCCGTGGCCGCGCGTCGATTCGGGGCGATCGGCACGCGCGGTCGTCTCTCTGCCCGGGCCGGCGGCTTCGCCCGCCGGCCCGGCG
>WJLY01000006.1 GCA_014728245.1 Candidatus Effluviviaceae Genus IV sp. | reverse complement strand
GCTCCCGCTCTACGATGTAGTCGCGATCGCAGTCGACGCAGTTCACGACGCTGTCGTAGTCCGGGCTCTCCTTGAACGCCGAATCGTAGAAGTCCTCCGACAGCCCGCCGTAGGTCCGCTTGTCGTCGGTGTCGTACAGGTCGAAGCCGACCGAGAGTCTCCGGCCCATGAACCATGGCTCGGTGAAACCCAGGACGACCTCGGTGCTCCTCTTCCCGAACTCCCACTTGAGATCCAGGTACTGACCGTTGCCGAACAGGTTCCCTTCGGTGATCTCCAGGAAGCCGGTGATGCCCCGCTCGCTGGTGTGCGAGACGCCGACGCCCGCCCGGCCGGTCTGACGCTCCTTCACGGAGAAGACGAGATCTACCTGCTGAGGCTCGCCGCTCTCCGCGAAATCGACCCACGGATCCGTGAAGAAACCGAGATTCCCGATCCTGTGCAGGCTGGCCATGATCTCGCTGGTTCTATAGAGGTCGCCGGGTTCGACCGTCAGCTCCCGCCGGATCACCTTCTCCTTCGTCCGTTCATTCCCGACGATGTGGATCTGTCCGATGCGGGCGGGCTCGCCCTCGTCAACGCTGAACGTTACGCGGACCGCGCCGTCCTCCTCGAGGTCCTCCAACCTGCGCACCGAAGCGTAGATGTAGCCGCGTTCCCTGTACCAGTTGTAGGCGTCCCTGATCGTCTGCTCCGTGTCGGACGGCTTGTAGGTCTCTCCCGGCTCCACGAGCGTCAGATCGTACAGAGCGTCTACGGCGAAATCGGAGGCGCCGACCCACTCGATCCCGGACACCTCGTACAGGCTTCCCTCCTCGATGGTCACCGTCAGCGTGACGTTCTCACCCTCGTCGTCGTACTCCGCGCTGTAGCCCACGGTCCTGGCGTCTATGTAGCCGTCCTTGCGATAGAGCTCCGTAATGCGCCTGAGGTCCTCCTCGACGACGTCGGCGTCAAAGAACGCGTCGGTGCGCCACCACCTGTCTTCCTTCGTCTCCATCGACTTCTTGAGATCGGCGGCCTCGAAGGCCTCGTTCCCCTCGAAACGGATCTTCCTGACCGTGACCCTGGTGTTCTCGACGATGCTCAGCGTGACGCGCACGGCGTTGCCGGCGACTTCTTCCGTGCGGGTTTCCACGGTCGCCTGCGGGAATCCCTTGTCCCTGTAGATCTCCAGAACGGCGACGCGCATGTCCTCGAGCGCGGCCGCGATGAAAGGATCATCACGCTCGAGCTTGAGAGCGGGCTCAAGATCCGAGTCGTCGAGGCGGTCGTTGCCCTCGATCTCCACGGCCGACACCCGGGGCCTTTCCTCGACCGCTACCACCACGTTGAGCCCCGACTCATCCTCCCCTTCCGCATAGACGCGGACGTCGGAGAATTGGCCGAGATCGTAGAGCCGTCTGATCCCTTCGCGCACATCCTCTATCGCCAGCTCTTCGCCGAGCCTCAGGCCGAACGTTATCAGTATGCGGTCGGCCGAGACGTTCTCGTTGCCTTCCACTCTGAACGAACCCAGAGTCTGGGCCGCGGCCGAGAGCGGCGCCGCGAGCACCAGAAGGATGCCCAGCGTGGCCGCCATCTGCACGAGCTTGCGCTGCATCATCTACCTCCACCAAGGGGTCGAACGGGCATCGTATCACACGGCTTGCGCCATTGTAAACGGAAAGTTAGGTGGCGGAACTCGCTTCCGGACCTTCACTTACGGCTCAGCGGGCGCCGTCCTCAGAACCGGAATCTGTTCTCTACGGTGACGCGCCGATCCCACCCGGCAAGGGCCGGATCGTACACCACTCGCATGGAGAGAGACGTATTGCGGGACACCTCGTATTCAACGCCGAGCTCCTGGCGGAACCCGAGTCGCTCGTCGCCCAGCTCCTCCTCGTAGGCGTCGGCGTGGCCGACGTACGACAGGAGCCAGTTGCCGGATATGTACTTGCCCAGCGTAACCCGCGTGTCGGTCAGGAAGGGCTGGTAGCCGGCCCCGGCCTCCTGTGCGTGCCACAGGTCGAGCTGGGCCAGGAAATGCTCGAGGAAGTCTATCTCGAAGCGCACGAGGTCGAGGTTGAGCGCGCGCTTGATGCGGCCCTCCACCGGCGAGAGGAGCGGCCGGACGATCCTGCCCGAGAGCTGAGTGCCGACGACCTCCAGCGCGCGTCTCCTCTCGAGAGAGGCCTGCTCCTCCGTTTCCAGAAGCTCGTAGCTTACCCCGTACTGGAGCTTCGAGAGAATCTCCTCCCTGTTGTCGTCCTCAGGGGAGTCCGAAGCCAGCCTCAGCTCGCTGTCGTCGAATGTCGCCCCCGGGACCGCGCCCGCGAAGGCCCCCTCGTAGGAGTCCATGGTGAGCGAGATGGTGGTCCCGTCCTCGACCCTCGTCTCGGCAAGCACGTAGAAGCGCGGCGGCTCGCAGAAGAAGGGGAAGTCTATGGAGGCCTCCCTGACGTCGAAGTCGTTGTTGGCGTAGGTGACCGTGCCCGTCTGCGACTCCACGCGTCCGAAGACGCAGAGCGACCCCTCTTCCGGCACGCCTCTGAACTCGAGAGAGTTGCCTCTTTCTATCTTGAGCTCGGCGTCCGGCCGCCAGTACCACAGGTTCCGGCCGGCCGTCATCTGCAGCGACCACGTCGCCCCTGACAGGAGGCCTCCCACGTCCGCGTCCGACTCAAGAAGGGGATACGTGAACGACATGTCGTGGAATGTGAGCTCGCCCCAAAGCGTGGGTCTGTCCGACGGCCCCCCCATGAGGAGGGCGGGCGCGTCCTCCCTTCCCCGCACGACGACGCGCCCCACGTCCTCGGGGAGCATGAGCCCGGGGATCGAGGCCCGAACGCCGTTGTCTGCCGTCGACAGCGCGAGGACCCCGACGTCGATGCCGGCCAGCTCGAGAGGCACGAAATCGGAAGGGACGCCCGAGCCGGGCCGCGCGGCCTCCAGACGTATGGGCTCTCCCCCGACCCTCCCTGAGATCCGCCCCCTCTCCAGCCTTCCGTCGGCTATCTCGACGTCGACCTCGACGTCCTCGATCCTCTCCAGGACCGCCGCCGGCAGGATGGTGCCGTCCGAGACGCTGAGCGACGCGGCTGCCACGGAGACATCTTCCCTGGTTCCGACCAGAACGACCTGCATTCGGCCCGTTCCGCGCGCCCGCTCGGCGTAGGGAGCCATCTCGGCAAGGAGCGCCAGGGGGTCGCCGTCGATCTCGGCCGTAACGGTCGCCTCTTCTCCTCCGGGGTCGGCCAGGAGCGCGGAGAGCGGGGCCGAGGCGACGGCGCGCGCTCTGTAGACGCCCCGCTTCTCCAGCGAAAGCGGATCGACCCTCAGGACACCCGCCGCCCCGGTCACTCGGGCCATAAAATCGTCGAACGGCACGTCGAGGAACGACCCGTCGCGAGCCTCTACCAGACCGTCGAGCGTGGGATCGGTCCGATCGCCGCCGATACCGATACTGACGTTGAATCCGGTCTCCGGCCCGCCGCCCAGGAGCGGCCCCGGCACTTCCTCTCCCACGACCGAGATCCTGAGCTCGCCGCCGAGAGCGGCCGTCCCCCGCACGTCGACGACCCGTGCGCCGGCGTGCTCCAGTCCCATCTCCTCTATCTCCACAACGCCGTCCAGCAGGCGCCCCGCGAAGACGGCCGACAGATGCTCGACGCCCATCGCCGCCGCGCTGCCGATCTGGACCTGTCCCTCCGCCCCCGGCGAAGAGGGCGTCCCGGAGAGCGATACCGAGGCGAACACCAGACCTTCCACCGATTCAGGCAGCTCCACGTCCCCGAGGACCGCCACCAGGTCGCGGAGGTCCGCCTCCGACGCGACGACGCTTCCGCTCAGGCCCTTCTCTTCGTCTCTCGACACCTCGATCCGGACATCCGCCAGATCACCGAGCTCGAGCGACTCCACGGCCAGGCGTTCCTCGTCGGCCAGCACGACGGCCGAAAACGGCAGCTCCACGCCCCTCACGACGGCGTCCGGCGACCGGACATCGAGCGACGCGTCGACCCGGCCTTCGGAGAAGCCCACTATGCCGTCTACCGATACGCTCGCCCGGGCATGGTCGGCCGACGCTAGGAGCGAGCCGCCAACGGAGAACCCCTCTATCGGACCCTCGGCGGCAAGCGTCCCGGTGAGCTCGATCTCCGGCAGCTCGACGTCCGGGTCGGCCGCCAGCGATTCGATCCTTCGGCCCGAGAGCACGAGCTCCGCCTCGACGGAGGGCTCGGCGAACGCCGACTCGACGCGCCCCGAGAGAGAGAACGAGCCCGACGAGTCGGAGAACGCCGCCGTGACCACTCCTCCGGACAGCTGAGCGCCTCCCGCCCCCGAGCCGACCGCGACGCCCCCGATC
>WJLY01000068.1 GCA_014728245.1 Candidatus Effluviviaceae Genus IV sp. | reverse complement strand
GCACGCGCACGAGGGTCGAGCGGTTCATGCGCGCCCACGCTATGTAGACCGGCGCCTCGTAGCCGGGCACAAGCCTCTTGTACGAGTT
Source organism: Candidatus Effluviviaceae Genus IV sp. (assembly GCA_014728245.1). Taxonomy (GTDB): domain Bacteria; phylum Joyebacterota; class Joyebacteria; order Joyebacterales; family Joyebacteraceae; genus WJLY01. The sequence continues at coordinate 3,777 of WJLY01000068.1, read as the reverse complement.
CACCCACTGGTTCGTGACGAGCGTGATCTCGCGCATGTGGCTCAGGAGTCCCTCCACGTACGACTTCGCCGTCTGCGAGAGATGCGAGTCGTCGTTCGCGTCGTAGAACACGTTCCTACCGTCGGCTATGAGCGACTGGTGGAGGTGCATGCCGCTCCCGTTCTCGCCGTAGATCGGCTTGGGCATGAACGTGGCGTGCACGTTCTCCTGCTGCGCGATCTCCTTGATGACGAGCTTTGACAGCATGATCCGGTCGGCCATCGTGAGCGCGTCGCCGTACCGGAGGTCTATCTCGTGCTGGCTGGGAGCCACCTCGTGGTGAGAGCACTCGACCGGAATGCCCAGGGAGTCGAGCGCGATGATCGTCTTCTTGCGGAGCGCCTCGCCGAGGTCGGGCGGCATGAGGTCGAAGTAGCCCGCGGCGTCGAGCGGACGCGGTACCTCGACGTCCGTGAAGTAGAAGTACTCCAGCTCCGGGCCGACCGTGAACGTCCACCCGCGCTCCTCGGCGCGCATGAGGACGCGCCTGAGCGTCGAGCGCGGGTCGCCGGAGTAGGGCTTGCCGTCGGGCAGGAGGACGTCGCAGAAGAGGAGCGCCTCCTCGCCGCCCTCGCTCCAGGGGAGGACCTTGAACGTCGCGGGATCGGGCTTGGCGACCATGTCGCTCTCGTAGATTCGCGTGAAGCCCTCGATCGACGACCCGTCGAACCCCTTCCCGCTGTCGAGCGCCTCCTCCAGCTCGTCGCTTGTTATCGTGACGCACTTGGGGAACCCCACGATGTCCGTGAAGAGCAACCTGATGAAGCGGATGCCGCGCGCCGTCACCTTCGCGAGCACGTCGTCTCTCGTCATGTCTTTCTCCTTGGAAGCCTGGTCTCCGCCGGTGGGCCGGACGGCGCAGATGGTACGCCGTCATGGGGGACGGGTTCAAGGGCATTCGGGCGCGGGCGCTCCTTGCAGCGCCAGCCTGACGCGTGTAGTATTTCTCTCTGTCCCCTGCGATTAGTGGTCTGCCGGCCCCGGGCGCCGACACGACCTCCGTGTAACCGGCCTAACACAAACCTCACGGGAGCCCAGTGCATGAGCCCTACCAGCGTCACCATCCTGGCGGCCACTCTGGCCGGGCAGACCGAGGGCGACATCCCGTACCCCACGGGCGACGTCGCCTCGAGCACGGCGTTCATCACGATCCCGATCGGCATACTGCTCTTGATCCTGGCGACCGTCTTCTGGCGCGGTAAGTACCTGGGGCTCGTGGCGGGCTACAAGGAGTACGGGGTCGAGCAGCCGAAGAGAATGGGCCACTTCGTCGGCTCGCTCGTGGGGGCGCTCGGGATCTTCCAGCTCGTCTTCCCGCTTCTCGTGAGAGCGTGGGGACAGGGCGCGTTCATCGCGTTCGTGTTCGTGGTCGTTGGGATAGGGGTTCTGATCCTGGTGGGCGGGGCGTACTTCGAGCGGGGGTGAGCGAGCCAGTCCGGGCGCCCGTTGCCGCAAGCGCAGCTCTACGGTAGCTGTTCCCCGCGCGGCGGTCAGCGCTCCGACGGGAGCGACGGCGCTACGAGCCCTGCTGGTCCCCGGCCTCCTCGAGCCTCTTGCTGTACTGCTTCTCGTAGTATTCCCTGAACTCGCCGGACTTAAGCGGCTTCCACCACTCCGGGTGCTCCGCGTACCAGCGCACGGTCCTCCGGATGGCCGTCTCCGCGTCGTACTCGGGCTCCCAGCCCAGCTCCATGAGCTTCGTCGAGTCGACGGCGTAGCGGAAGTCGTGTCCCTCCCTGTCGCGCACGTGGGTGATGAGGTCCACGGACTTGCCCAGCTCCCTGAGCACCAGCTTCGCCATCTCGACGTTCTTCATGTGGTTCCCGGCGCCGATGTTGTAGGTCTCGCCCGGTACGCCCTTCTCGATGATGAGGTCGAGCGCGGCGCAGTGGTCGGTGACGTACATGTAGTCCCGCTCCTGGTCGCCGCTTCCATACAGGGGAAGGGGTTTGTCCTCGATGGCGTTCGTGGCGAAGAGGGGGACGACCTTCTCGGGATACTGGTTGGGGCCGATGTTGTTGGCGGCGCGCGTGACGATCACCGGATAGCCGTAGGTCGTGAAGTAGGACCGGGCGAGCATCTCGCCGCCCGCCTTGCTGGCTGAGTAGGGGTTTCTCGGCGTGAGCGGCGCGTCCTCCGCGAACGGATCGTCCATCGTCGGTCCGTAGACCTCGTCCGTGCTGATCTGTACGAAGAGCCTCACATCGTGCGCCCGCGCGCTCTCGAGGAGCACGTGCACGCCGAAGACGTCGGTCTTGAGGAACCCCTCCGGGTCGCCTATCGACCGGTCCACGTGCGTCTCGGCAGCGAAGTTCACGACGACGTCCACGCCGTGGATCGCCTCCTCGACGACGCCGTAGTCGCAGATGTCGCCCTTCATGAAGTGGTAGCGCGCGTCGTCCTCGAAGTCGCGCAGGTTCTCGAGGTTACCGGCGTAGGTTAGCTTGTCGAGGTTCACGACTTCGGCGTCCGGGTGCTCGGCGAGATAGCACCTGATGAAGTGGCTTCCGATGAAGCCCGCGCCGCCTGTGACCAGGATTCGCAAGGTCTGGCTCCCCTGTTTCCGCTGTCCGCATCCTGGAAGCATTCTATGCCTTCGCGGCCTTCTTTGCCACTTGAAAGCCGGCGGGCCTTCAGATGGGTACGCAAATGGAGCCCGGGCCCGTGCGGCTCCCGCGCTTGAACCGGGCCTCAGCCTCGTGTATCATGAGCGGCTGAACTCAAGCGGCGTTACGGGCAACGCAACCTCAAGGAGAACGGCGATGAGGCCACCTTTCAAGAACTGTGAAGTTCTCAGCTACCAGAACGAGGACGACAAGAAGAAGCTCCTGGAGGCCATAGCCAAGGTCGAGTCGGAGGCCGGGCGCGAGCACGACCTCATCATCGGCGGGGAGCACGTGAAGGGCGAGGGCACCTTCAAGTCCGTGAACCCCTCGATGCCCGACCAGGTGATGGGCGTCTTCCAGAAGGCGACCCCGACGCTCGCGGAGAAGGCGATTCAGGCCGCGGACTCGGCGTTCGAGCAGTGGAGCCGCGTCCCGGCGGAGGAGCGCGCGGAGTACATCTTCAAGGCCGCCGACGTGATGCGGCGCCGCAGGTACGAGTTCGTAGCCACCATGGTCCTCGAGGAGGGGAAGAACTGGATCGAGGCCGACGCAGACTTCGCGGAGGCCGTCGACTTCCTGGAGTTCTACGCCCGGGAGGCCATCCGCTACGCGCAACCGCAGCCACTGACCGAGATCGAGGGCGAGGAGAACGAGTACTTCTACATTCCGCTCGGCGTCGGCGTGGTCATCCCGCCCTGGAACTTCCCGTGCGCCATCATGGTGGGGATGACGACCGCGACGATCGTCTCGGGCAACACGGCTGTCCTGAAGCCCGCGAGCGACGCGCCCCTCGTGGCTGCCAAGTTCATGGAAGTGCTCGAAGAGGTGAAGCTCCCGCCCGGCGTCTGCAACTTCCTGCCGGGAAGCGGCGGCGCCATCGGCGGAACGCTAGTCGAGCATCCCCGGACCCGCCTGATCTCGTTTACCGGCTCGCGCGAGGTGGGTCTCTCGATCGTGGAGGGCGCCGCGAAGACCTCTCCCGGCCAGATCTGGATCAAGCGGGTCATAGCCGAGATGGGCGGTAAGGACGCCATCATCGTCGACTCCGAGGCCGACCTCGACGCGGCCGTCCAGGGTGCGAAGGTGTCGGCGTTCGGGTTCCAGGGTCAGAAGTGCTCGGCCTGCTCAAGGG
>WJLY01000067.1 GCA_014728245.1 Candidatus Effluviviaceae Genus IV sp. | reverse complement strand
TAGCATCGGAGTTGCCGGCTTCGTCTCGCTCCGCGTCATCCTGACTTGGGAGGGCCAAGGGTGTCGCGGCAGGGATGACGAAGATCCGGCGTATCTATTGTTGAGCCACGCGGCATGAGGAGGGCCTCTCCTCGTCGGCGGGCCTCCGGACGCCGCGCGCCCCGGGACGCTTGCGAATGCACTACATTCTGCTGCTCGTGCTGGCATATCTCGCCTACGGGATTCTCGAGTACCGAATGCACATCCGGAATCTACGAAGCGTGCCGATCCGCGTGCACGTGAACGGCACGAGGGGCAAGTCCTCCGTCACCAGGCTGATAGCCGCGGGGCTCCGCGCGGGCGGCGTCCGCGCGGCGGCGAAGACGACCGGCTCGGCCGCTCGCTACATAGATCCCGAGGGTGCCGAGGAGCCCGTGATCAGACCGGGGCCTCCGAACATCCGCGAACAGCTTTCGATCTTCGCCAGGGCGCGCCGCGACGGGGCGCAGGCGCTCGTAGTCGAGTGCATGGCGCTTCGTCCCGACCTGCAGAGGATCTCCGAGCACCAGATCGTCAAGTCGACGGTCGGGGTCATCACGAACGTGAGACCCGACCACCTGGACGTCATGGGGCCGACGGTCGATGACGTGGGCGTCGCGCTCGCCGGGACCGTGCCGAGGGGCTCAGCGCTCTTCACCTCCGAGCGGGAGAGGGCGGCGACGCTGGGAGCCGCCGCCCGGGAACGCGGGTGCGACTACCACGAGGTGGACAGCGGAGGCCTCGACGCTGGGGCGGTGCGGGGCTTCAAGTACGTGGAGCACCCCGACAACGTGGCCCTCGCGCTGGCGGTCTGCGACCACCTGGGCGTGCCGCGCGAGAAGGCGCTCGCGGGCATGCGTGACGCCGAGCCCGACCCCGGAGCGCTCACCGTCCATCGCGTCGTCGACGGCGGCAAGGAGATCGAGTTCATAAACGCGTTCGCGGCGAACGACCGCGAGTCGACGCGCGCGGTGTGGGACACCATAGCTCCGCGGGAGGGCGCAGACCGGGACGTCATCGTCGTCGCCAGCATGCGCGCCGACCGGCCCGACCGGGCCTTCCAGTTCGGAGCGATCCTGGCCGAGGACCTGGACGCCGACCGCTACATACTTACGGGCGGGCTGACGCACCCCGCGATAAAGGGCGCGGTCAAGCTCGGCCTCTCTCGGGACAGGATCGACGACATGAGCGGGTGCGGCGCGCAGGCCATCTACGACCGTGTGGTTGAACTGACCGGAACGCGGTCTATCGTTGTTGGTGTGGGTAACATCGGGGGCACGGGCGCCCAGGTGGTGAGGCTCTTTCAGTCAAGGAGCGAGACGACGTGATACCGACGGCGATCGGGTTGGGGCTGGTCGTGAGTCTGATCTTCTCCGAGGCGTTCGGCCTGGCCGCGGGAGGGATGGTCGTCCCCGGGTACATAGCGCTGGCTCTCGCGGAGCCGTGGCGCGTGGTCGCCACAGTCGCCGCCGCCCTGGTGACGTTTCTGACGGTGCGCCTGATGGGCCGGTTCATGCTGCTCTACGGGCGGCGACATCTCGTGATGGTGATTCTGGTCGGGTTCCTCTACGGCCACCTCACGAGAGTCGCCTTCGTGGGACCGGGCCTTCCGGAGTTTTTGAGTTTCGAGGCCGTGGGCTACGTGATCCCCGGCCTCATCGCGTACTGGATGGAGCGGCAGGGCGCGATGGCGACGATAACGTCGATGGTCATGGCGGCCGTTCTCGTCCGCCTGGTCCTGATCGTTGTGACCGGAGGAGCGCCGATTGAAGTACCGGCCTGGTAGGGTTCACTCTCTGTCTCTGGCAGCGCTCGCCGTGGTGGGCCTCGGGCTCTTCGTGATCGCGGAGCGCTCGATCGAGCCCGTCGTGCAGCCGCACTTCGCGACGAAGACGGAGGCGGCGGAGCGCACGCGACTGGCGATGCAGGCGATCCGCGAAGCGCGGTTCGGGAGCGCCGCGCCGGTGGTCAACGACCCGGATGAGACGGGCCTGATCGGTCCCGAGTATTCGCTCATAACGACCGACCGCGGGTCTCACGTGCAGAAGCTGCGCGCGCTCGACCCGAACCTGGCGGGCGTGTTCGTCCACCTGTTGAAGGAGGCGGGCGTTGGAGAGGGGGACCTGGTCGCGGTCGGCTACACGGGCGCCTTTCCCGTCATGAACGCGGCGGCGCTTATCTCGATCGAGGCCGTCGGAGCTGCGCCCGTTCCCGTAGCGTCGGTCGGAGCGTCGATGTGGGGAGCCAACGATCCCGACCTCACGTGGCTGGACATGGAGCGCGTGCTGCTCGAACGCGGCATCATCTCGCACCGCTCGGTGGCGGCCTCGAGGGGCGGCGGGGGCGACCGCGCCGTGGGGCTGTCTCCGGAGGGCAGACGTCTCATCGACGAGGCCATCGAGAGAAACGGCATAGCCAGGATAGACGAGCCCACGCTCGAGGAGAGCATCGCCCGCAGGATGGAGGTCTACGAGGAGCACGCGGAAGGTGAGGACTACGCCTGCTACTTCAACGTCGGAGGCGGGCTCGCGAGCATAGGCAGCGCGCAGATCGGCAAGCTCGTAAAGGACGGACTGACGAAGCGCCTGGAGGCCGGGAACTTCCCCGTTCGCGGAGCGCTCGTCAGGATGGGATACAGGGGCGTGCCTGTGATTCACGTGCCCCGCGCGGACGAGCTAATAGACAGGTACGACCTGGCGGGGGAGTGGAGCCCCATCCCTGAGGTCGGCACGGGCAACGTCTTCTTCCGCGACCGCTACAACGTGCCGCTGGCGGGCGTCCTGGCAGTGCTCTACGCGTTTCTCATCTTCGTCGTCGTCCGGATAGACATCAAGCACTACCTGTTTCGTCGAACAGGCGATTGAGAGCGCCGCGCTTTGCACTGAGCAGGCGACTGATAGCACTACGCTTTGCGCAGAAGAGGCGATTGGGCGGGGGTATCGGCGCCGCGGAGAACGGGCGGTACCTCTCCGCTCCGGGAGGCAGAATGAGGTCACGCATTATCCTGAGTCTACTGATCGCGGTAACGGTTGTGGGGCTTTCTTCTTCCGCTCCGGCGGCACAGTGGCACTCGATGGATCCGGCAACCTACGCGTCCACGATACGCGTCTCGGTCGACGAAAAGGAGCTTACCTACTACAGGTTCGACGACGAGAAGCCGCTCGGTTTCTCGATCGAGGGCCCCACGCGGATGAAGATCCTCGTGAGGCTCAGGCTTCCCATGAGCGCGGAGAGCGGTTCCTGCGCCTTCGACGTCTATCGCGACGGCGAGCCCGCCCGGGCCGAGACGCTCTCGTCCTATCCGTCCGAGCGCGCGTTCTACATCTCGCTCGAGGACTTCCGGCCGGCGGTGATACGTCGGATATACATCGACGTGCCCACGGGCGTTCACTCCTACGAGATTCGACCGCGCGCCCGATGCAAGGCGGAGGCGCGGGTCTTCCGTTCGGCGGATGACTCGCCGTCGCGCGTGTCGTTCGCGCCGACCGAGTACGCGAGCGTCGAGACGTTCTACTACCGCGACAAGGAGCTTGTCTACTACATGGCCGGCCCCGAGCAGGAGGTCGTGCTCGACGTGATAGGGCCCACTTCGATCAAGGTCAACTCGAGGGTCCTCTACGACGAGACGATGGCCAGACGCCAGACGTACGTGGTCGGCGTGGCGCGCGACGGAGAGAGCGAGATGCTCTACAAGATCGAGACGGAGCCCTCCGAGACAGTCGTCTGCGCCGACAGCGACCATCTCGTTCCCAGCGCGCTGAGGCACTTCATGCTCGAGGTCCCGGGCGGGGAGCACAGGTACGTCTTCCGCGTGGCCGACACGCTCGCCTCCGGAATAGCCTTCAATTTCTACATCCCCCGTGGGGATCTCCTGAATGAGCCCTAGGAACATACTGGTCTTCGCCCTGCTGTTTCTTGCCGCCTCATTGGCCGGCGGCAAGAAGCTCCTTCCGTTACACGGGCCCGCGCCGGTCGCCGTGCGGATCTCTGACAACGTCTACACCTACTACCCCCTCGAGTCCGGCGAGACGATGGAGATCGAGGTCGAGGGACCGGTTTCCTTCGACGCGATCGCGCGGTTCCGGATGGAGGAGGACGAGGCGCCTTTCGACGTCGTGGTGGAGGTCTCTCTCGACGGCGAGAGACGCTGGCGCGAGGTATTCGAGGCGGAGGACGGCGGGGCGGGCTATCCGGACATGCCCGGGGCCGCCGCATCGCTTCCGCACCGGATCACGTTCGACGTGCCCTCCGGGCAGCACGTGGTCTCGCTGCGTCTCGTCGGGCCCGAAGGCGTGCTGGACGTAAACCCTCTATCGCGGACGCCGGAGGTGCTGCCCTGGCGGATGCGCTGGCGACTCGAGTCGGGCGTCTCGTACGACAGCAACATCTTCCGCTACGGCGATCCGGACATCGACGGCTTCAGGGAGGGCGAGCGACCCTACAGGTACGGGATGGAGACGGTGGACGACGTGAGGCTGGAGCCCGAGTTGGACCTGTCGTTCATAAGAGAAGAGCCGGGTATGCGGAAGACCGAGCTGAGGTTGTCCGCCGACTGGCGGCTGGCGATGTTGAACGGCGAGAAGATCTTCGCGAAGCTCGGAGCGCGCCTGCGCGAGCAGCAGGAGGCGGCGTTCTTCGAGATGGAGTACGCCGCCATACCCAGCTATCACCTCAGACTGCTCTGGGACACCGACGCGGCTGGGGGGGACGGCGAGTACCGCCCCTGCGAGTTCCGGAAGCACGCATTCGGCCTGGAAATGGGCAGTCACCGTTCGCTGCCGGTCGATCTGTCCGGGGAATTCAGGCTCGAGTCCTACCTCTACAGTCCAGGGTTCGTCGAGTACGACGCGCTCGCCAGATCGGTCGGCGTCACGGCAACGCTCCGCCCGGTCCGGGGAGTCCGGATCGACGCGGGCTATGAACTCAGGAGCCTGCTCGCGCGAGGGGCCGACGAGCCGGGCGAGACCAGGACGACGTCGGACGACAGCGATACCACGTACGATCAGGACGAGTACTCGTTTCGACTGCGGTGGGCGGCCGGCAGGTGGTGGGGGAGACCGGCTGTCGTGTACGGCAGCGTCAGGCACTCGCGTCGCTACTACCTGACTCCGAAATCCGGCGCGGAGGACCCGTACCACGCCGGCAGGGAGGACCGCTACTGGGTCGTCGGCGGGAGGGTCCGTCTCGAGTTCGGTGACGCGTCCGGCGTGGAGGGCTTCTACCAGCTGCGCACGAGGACGTCGGCATCGCCTGTCGTCGCCGACATAGGCGACATCAAGGACTACACGGCGCACCGGACCGGGCTCATGTTCTATCTGGAGAGGGGGCGTTTCCTTGACTGAGCGCGTAAGTAGTGATATAATAAGGACTAAGCGTGGATCTCCGGGCGCCAGGCGGGCGTTGGTCTTTGCCCTCGCTCTCCTGGCGTTCTCATGGGGATGCGCGCGTCGCGGTGCACTGACGAGCCCCGAGGACGCCGGGGAGCCGTCCGGCTACCGACTGGTCACTTCGTTCGCCATCGAGGGTTACGCGGAGGACGTGTTCGTGTCCGGGGACCTCGCACTCGTGGCGGCGAGCCAGGGGGGACTCGTCATTCTGGACGTGTCGGATCCGACTGCTCCGTCGCATCTGGGCACGGCGCCGACGGTCTTCAAGGGGACGGGGTGCGCGTACGCGCCGAGTGACAGCTTCGGGTACGTGACCGACGGCAGCCTGGGATGCGTGGCCTTCGATCTCTCGGACCCCACCGCGCCGGAAGAGGTCACCTATGTCGCCGGGACGCGGACGTGGGACATAGCCGTCGTCGAGACGGCACCCGGCGAGCTGCACCACATCTTCGGCGCGGACGGCGAGGGCGACTTCCGGATATGGGAACTCGAGTACTTCGCGGCGTACGATGCTTGGTACTCGACTCAGATCTACCACGGCAACACGACGGGGAGCGCGAGAGGGATCTGTCTCCACGAAGACATGGCGCTCCTCGCGATGGAGGAGCTGGGACTGTCGATATTCGACGTCAGCTCGCTTCAGAGTCCCTACGAACTGGGGCACGTCGACACGCCGGGCGAGGCGAGGGCGGTGGCGACCGACGGCGACTACGCCTACGTTGCCGACTGGAGAGCCGGGCTGCAGGTGGTCGACATCACGGACCCGTCCTCACCGGTACTGGTAGGGGAGTACGACACGGACGACATCTCGGACGGCGTCTTCTACCGCGATGGCCTGGTCTATCTCGCCGACCACAACGGCGGCCTGAAGGTGTTCGACGTATCCGATCCGACCCTCCCGGTTCTCGTGGGGCAGCTCGACACGCCCTACGCCAACGCGGTCTTCGTCACCGACGAATACGTCTACGTGGCCGACCGCGACTGGGGACTGATCGTGGCGGAGGAAGAGTAGGGGTTTCACCAGACAGGACAGGCAGCGGCGCGGCAGGCCCCGCGAATCGGGACCGATCGCAGCGATGAGCATGAACTGGCCGCGTTACGGTGTCCGAAACCGATGGTCAGGGTCGCACTACAGGCAACTCAGAAGAGACTTCCGGGGAAGGAGCGCAACGTGTCACGATGGACAGGTCTGGTCATCACGATTCTGCTTGCTTTCGCCGTGAGCGGCATGGCGAAGGACTGGGTACCCGTAGACCCGTCGGGCTCGGCCCGCGAGGCGGAGGCGCGCGTAATCGACTCGGACGCGGGCGGCCTCGCGATCGACGTAGTCGTTCCGGGCTTCTTCGCCGAGTCCACGGCGTCGGACCGCGGCGAAGTAGCGTTGCGCATACCCGGGGCCCAGGCCCTGAACATCGAGGGAGCGCCGGACCTGCCTTCCGTGACGTACTTCGTGGCCGTCCCGGGCCACGGTGGGGTCGAGCTGGTCGCAACCAAGAGCGATGTCAGGCGTTTCGCGGATTACGCCGTCGCCCCCTGCGTTGCGACCGATGACGGTGACGCGCCGGCGGGAGCCGCCCGGGACGCGGGCGTCTATTCATCCGACGGCCTCTTCCCGCGGGAGCCCGTGGTCGTGGGCGCGCCCGTCGTCATGCGCGACGTGAGGTTCGTTCCCGTCACAGTGCATCCCGTCCGCTGGAATCCGGCCACGGGCGAACTGGCGGCCGCGGGGCGGATGAACGTGCGGCTCGAGTTCACCGAGAGCGGTCCGAACGAGAAGACGGTCACGAGGTCGTACCGCTCGGAGGCCTTCGAGCCGATCTATGAGAGCTTCCTTCTGAACTACGAGGACCTGCCGAGAGAAGAGGTCCGTCGCGGGTCCTATCTCGTCATCACCCAGGACACGTACGCTGCGCAGCTCGGCGACTTCGTCGAGTGGAAGACTCGGAGGGGCGTCGAGACGGTGCTCGTCACGCTCTCCGAGATCGGCGCCGGCCCGACGAAGGAAGACATCAAGGACTACATACAGAACGCGTATGAGACGTGGGACAATCCGCCGGAGTACGTGCTGCTGGTCGGCGACACGTGGACCGGCGGAGAGGCGTTTCCATGTTTCTATGTCTCGTTGGGCGGTCCGCAGGACCCGACCGACCACCCTTACGCCCTCCTCGAGGGCGGCGACTACTTCCCCGAGGTCATGGTCGGACGGATGGCGATCGACACCTCGACCGAGGCTACGGTGGCCGGCCTCAAGTCGATCTCCTACGAGCGCGGAGATGCGGCGACGGACGCTTGGTACGAGCGCGCGCTCATGTCCGCCGGCAACTACGGCGGCACACACGTCACGTCGCCCAGGCAGACCGCGCTCAGGGTCGGGGAGATGCTGGTTCGCCACGGCTACGCGCAGATCGACACGATCTTCTACAAGCCGGTCACATCGCCCGTTCCGATCATGAACTCGATCGACTCTGGCCTGAGCGTAGTGAACTACCGTGGGTGGGGCAACGCCGACGGTTGGGAGTATCCGCACTTCACGGTCGACGACGTCTACTCGCTGGCCAACGGCAACACGCTGCCCATAATGACGAGCTTCGTCTGCGGGACGGGGAACTACGACAGCTGGGGGTCAGATCCCTGCTTCGCCGAGGCGTGGATCCGCGCCGGCACGCCCGGCGCCTTGAAGGGCGGACCCGCCGTCTTCGCGCCGAGTCACTTCAACACGCACACCAAGGAGAACAACTACGTGTGCGTCGGCTTCTACGAGGGAATGCTCTTCGAGGACATGCGGCACTTCGGGCAGGCCGCGCTCCGGGGCAAGATCGAGCTCCTTCGTCACTTTCCCTACGAGGCCGGCCCGGGCGAGACGATGGAGTTCTACTTCCACATATACAACGTCATCGGCGACCCGGAGCTCTATCTCAGGACGGGCATCCCGGGCTCGTTCGCCGTCAACCACGACGCTTCGATACCGCTGGGAGACAACTCCCTGGAGCTGCGGGTGACCGACGACTCGGGCAACGCGGTGCCCGGGGCGGAGGTGGTCGTGTGGAAGGACGGCGAGTCTCACGAGACCTACGAGCTGGAGGGCGGCAAGAACATCACGATGCCGCTCAACGCGCAGACCGCAGGCACGGCCTACGTGACGGTCGTGGGGAAGAACATGCGTCCGTACACGGGAACGGTAGCGGTCACGCAGGACGACCAGTACGTGGCGTGGTACTCGCACACGCTGGACGACAACGAGGCGGGACCGAGCAGCGGGAACGACGACGGCGTCGTGAACCCGGGAGAGATCGTCGAGCTCAACGTGTCGCTCAAGAACTACGGAACCGTCACCGCGACCGACGTCTCCTGCGAGCTCTCGGTCGCGGACGGTTCCGAGTACGTCACCGTCACCGACGCGGCGAGTTCCTACTCCGACATCGCGGGTGGCACGGTCGTGGCCGGGAGCGACGACTTCGCGTTCTCCGTGGCGGAAGGCTGCCCCGACGGCACCGAGATCGCATTCGACCTCGTCGCCTCCGCGGGCACGGCCAGGGCGACCTACGAGAGCGAGCTCAGAATCGTCGTCGGCGCGCCGGTTCTCTCTTTCGACTCGATGGTCGTGAGCGACGGGGGAGACGGGGTCCTCGATCCCGGCGAGACCGCGACCTTGACGGTAACGCTCGCGAACACGTCCTATCTGGACGCTACCTCGGTGGCGGGAACGCTAAGGGGCCCGGCGAGCGGACTGACCGTCAGCGACGACTCGAGCGCCTGGGGTACCGTGCCCGGCGATGGGACGGCCTCCAACTCCGGGAATACGTTCACCGTCACGGCGGCGGGAGACGTGGCCACGGGACACGAGTTCACGTTGGTCGTCGATCTCTCCGGCGACGACGGGCTGTCGCAGTTCGTCATCGTTCCGCTCGTGGTCGGAACGCCATCCACGTCCGACCCGCAGGGGCCCGACGCCTACGGGTACTACTGCTACGACGACACAGACACGGGCTACTCCGAGGCGCCGACCTACTCCTGGCTCGAGATCGACCCGTCCTACGGAGGTTCGGGCACCGACACGGGCCTGGGCTTCGAGGACGTACTGGACATGGCGCTTCCCTTCACCTTCCGATACTACGGCGAGGAGTTCGACACGATCGCCGTCTGCGGAAACGGCAACGTCGGATTGGGCGGCGCGCCCTACTGGGAGCACCAGCCCAGGAACGCCAGGATCCCCTGTCCGATCGGCCCGGACGCCATGATCGCGCCGTTCTGGGACAGCCTGTTCCCGTCGGACCCGGACACGGCCGGCGGCACGGGCAAGGTCCTGACGCGCGACATGGGCGACGGTCGCTTCGTGGTCCAGTGGAGCCGCGTCGGCACCGGCTACGATAACGGAGGGAACACGCAAACGCTCGAGCTGGTGCTCTATGATCAGGACGTCTACCCGACCACCACCGGAGACGGAGAGATCCTCTTCCAGTACCACACGATCGCCAACACCGATACGCACAACTACGCGACCGTCGGGATCGAGAACCCGACGCAGAGCGACGGGCTGGAGTATACGTATTTCAACCTCTACGCGGACGAGGCCGCTCCACTCGCGGACGGCAGGGCGATCAAGTACACGACCGATCCGCCCGACGCGTATGACTCGACCGGCGTGGACGATGTTGTTGCCGGCCCCGACGTGGTCCTGCACGGCAACAGGCCGAATCCGTTCAATCCCGCCACGGTCGTGAGCTTCAACCTCCCGGCGCGCGCCGAGACGAGGCTCGTCGTGTATGACGTGGCAGGGCGTGAGGTGGCGACGCTCTTCGAAGGCGTTGCGGGGCCCGGGGACCACAGCGTGACCTGGGACGGCAGAACGGAGTCGGGAGCCCAGGCCGCGACCGGCGTCTACTTCGCGCGACTCGAGGCGATGGGCGAGGAGCGGTCGGTCAAGATGGTGTTACTCAAGTAGCTCGGTCACGGAGCGTTCAAGCTCGGTGGCCGGCGCATCCCAGAGCGGTGGTCGGCGCATTGAAGCTTGGTGGGCGCCGCATCTTCAGCGCGACGGCCGACGCATTGAAGCCCGACGGCGGGCGCATTGAAGCGCGACGGCCGACGCATTCTGCCCCGGAAGTGCCCTGGCAACGGGTGCGACGCAGCTCCGCGGCCCGGGTTGGATGACAGCGATAGGAGTTCTGAGCCATGCATGAGAGCCAGCGAAACCACATCGCGATTCGCGTCTTGCTGACACTAGCGGTCTTCGCGGCGGCGATCTTGTGGTGCGGCGCGGCGTGGGCCATTCCCGACCGCTATCACACGTACGACGAGGTACACACCGAGATCCTGGCGCTTGAGGCGAACTACCCCTCGATCGTGCGGGTAGACACGCTCGGGGTGTCGAGCGAGGACGGCATGGACATCTGGGGCGTCAAGCTCTCCGACAACGTCGACACGGACGAAGACGAGCCCGTCGTGTTCTACAACGGGATTCACCATGCCGAAGAGGTCATGGGCCTCGAGGTCATCATGTGGATGCTCGACGAGCTGACCACGAACTACGGCGTGAACGATACGATGACCGCCTGGGTCGACGATTTCGAGCTGTACTTCATCCCGCTTCTGAATCCGGAGGGCCACGCTGTCGTGACCGCCGACGTCGATACGACGTGGCGAAAGAACAAGCGCGACAACAACGAGAACGGCGAGTTCGACCTCGACTACGACGGTGTCGATTTCAACCACAACTACGACTTCAACTGGGCGCTGGGCGGGAGCGACAACCCTCCGTCCGATTACTACCGCGGGCCGGCGCCGTTCTCCGAGAACGGGACGCAGATCGTCCGCGACTTCTGTCTGGAGCACAAGCCGCTCTTCGCTCTCAACTACCACAGCCCCCGCAGCTCGGACGGCGATCTCGTCTACTACCCCTGGTACTGGATGGGCTACGGGTTCGCGCCCGATCACTACGTGATCTTCGACGTCGCGTCGGAGCTGTGCAACCGCACGCTCGACGAGGCCGACGAGCCGTACGAGCCGGTCTACGGCTTCGCCGACAGGGGGAAGGCGCGCAACTGGCAGTACGGCGTGGTGGGTAGCATCGGCTACACGATGGAGATACTGAGCTACCTCTGCATACCGGGAGGCCATCGGGTCGACGGGATATGCGAGAGAGTGTCCAACGGCTCTTACTATCTCATCGAGCGTTCGTACGGTCCGGGGATAACCGGCCACGTGACGGCGTCCGACACGCGGGCGCCGATCGTCGCGGAGGTGAAGGTCCTTGAGAACCACTCGGACCAGCTCTCGCCGAGGACGACCGACCCGACCTACGGCCGCTACTGGCGCCTGCTGCTGCCGGGTACCTACACGGTCGAGTTCTCCGCGTTCGGGTACGAGACCCAGACGTTCACTGACGTCGTGGTCGACAGCTCCGGCTACACGACGCTCGACTGCGAGCTGGAGCCCTGGACCGGGGTGCCGGAGGACGATCTGGGAACGAGGATCGAGCGCGTCTCCCCGAACCCCTTTCGGGACGCCACGACGCTCTCTTTCGCCGCGCCTCGCGGGGAGTCGGCCGATGTGGTTCTGTACAACGCCTCGGGTCGTGTAGTGCGCGAGTTCTCGGTCTCTCCGGCAGGCGGAAGCGGGACGGTCGTCTGGGACGGGACCGACTCCAGCGGACGCCCGGTCGCGTCCGGCGTCTACTTCGCGGAACTGACGTCCGGCGGCGCGAGCGACAGGTCGAGCATCGTGCTCCTGAGGTAGGGCAGGGCCGCTCGCGGACGGCCCGAGCGCAGAGAGGGCCGCGCACGAGCAACCGGAACGCAAGGAGCGCCACGCGCCGATGGCCGCAGCGCGAAGACCGCCACGCGCTGATGGCCGCAGCGCAAACGCCAGGCTCCCCGACGCCCCGAACGCTGTGCGGGGCGTACCCTCCTCTCTTCTTGACTATCGACGCAATCCTTGACTGAACTATAGTCATTGTGCTATTCTTGTAGTTGTTCCGTCTTTCGCGGGGCATCTGGCGTGTGTACGCCTGTGGCACAGGGCCGCGTCTACGCGCCCCGGCTGAAGTTTGCGCGCACACCGTACCTTATGACACGAGCTGACTCACCGCGGCGCGGCTTGTCGAGTATCCGCGAGTGAGCCTCCGTACCGGGGAGGTCCGGATATGCTGTCACTGCTATGGGCGTTTCGGAGTCTCAGGTCGCGCCGGACGAAGGCGCGACTCTTCCTTTCCGCGGGCACTCTGGCCGCGGCTCTTCTTCTCGTGGGGGCGGCTCCGTCTCTCGCGCGGGAGTGGATCGTTCCCGACGACGCGCCGACCGTGGCCGCGGCGATCGACTCGGCCCAGGCGGGCGACGTAGTGACGCTCACGGCCGGGACGTACTACGAGTACGACCTCGCGATGAAGGACCAGATCACGTTGCGAGGCGCGACCGGCGTAGCGTCCGACGTCGTCATAGACGCTCAGTACATGGGGCGCGTCATGGACGCCAGCTTCGTGAGCGCGACGACGGTCATCGAGGACCTTACGCTGACGAACGGCAGCACGCTGGAGGTCGGGGGAGGCCTCTATCTCTTACAGTCGTATGTGAGCGTGGAGAACTGCCGTTTCGTCGACAACGAGTGCTACCAGGAGGGTGGTGAGGGCGCGGGCGCGTACGTTTTTGAAGGGGAGCCCCAGTTCAGCGACTGCGTGTTCGAGGGGAACGTGACAGCCACACCCGGGGCGGGCGGCGCGATTTACATAGACAGCTCCGACCCGACCATCTCGGGCTGCCGTTTCAAACACAACTTCGCGGGCGCCTACGGCGGCGCGGTGGGGATGTACTACTCCTCGCCGGACATCCTCGACTGCGTCTTCATCAGCAACAGCGCGGGCGAGGGCGGCGCGATATCGGTCAGCAACTCCTCGCCGACGATAGACGGGTGCACGATAGTGCGAGGCAACGCCTTCGGGTCCGGCGGCTCGGCGATCGCGCTCTTCAGCACGACGGCCATCAGCATCTCGAACACGATCATCGCTTTCGGGCAGGGCGGGGGATCGGTCTACACCGACATCACCGCGACGGCCAACATGAGCTGCTGCGATGTCTACGGGAACGCGGGCGGCGACTACATCTCGTTCCTCTCGGGTCTGAACGGAACGAGCGGCAACATCTCGGAGGACCCGCTCTTCTGCGACCTGCAGGTCGACGACGTCAGCCTGACGCCGTGCTCCCCGTGCCTGAACGAGACAGGCTGCCTGCAGATGGGGGCCGAGGGCATAGGCTGCACCGGCCGAACGTGGTATGTGCCGTCCCAGGCGCCGACCATCGCCGCAGCGATCGACTCGGCGGCGGCGTGCGACACGATCGACGTCGCGGCCGGGACCTACTTCGAGCAGAACCTCGTGATGAAGTCGGGCGTTACCATGAGGGGCGAGGTCGATCTCTACGGGGCCAACCTCGTCACCATCGACGGGCAGGGGTACGAGCGCATCATGTACGGGGCCGGCCTGGACAGCACGACGGTGATCGAACGCCTGACGTTCAGCTGGGGCGACACGACCGGCGTAGCGGGAACCGGCGGGGCGCTGCGCCTGGAGAGCTCGTACGCCCGGGTCAGAAGCTGCGATTTCACCCACAACAGCTCTGAGAGCGGCGGCGCTCTGTCGGTCGATGGGGGAGCGCCCCGCTTCGAGGACTGCGTATTCGACGAGAACGAGAGCCGCGGCAGCGGCGGGGCGGTCGTCGCGCGTCTGGCGGCCGAGCCCGTCTTCGAGAGGTGCGCTTTCACGAACAACACGTCCACGACGAGCGCGATAGGCGGCGCCATGAGCTGCTACTCCACCTCGGACGTGACGCTCATCGACTGCGTGTTCTCGAGTAACCTGACGGACGGCAACGGAGGCGCGATATACATCCACGCCTCCAACCTGTCCGCGACGGGGTGCGAGTTTACTCACAATCTGGCCGAACTGAACGGCGGAGCGCTGTCGGCGATAGACACGTCCGTCGAGCTCACCGGATGCCTCATCTCGCACAACGACTCCCCGCTGGGAAGCGGTCTGAACCTGAGCGGAACGTCCACCGCTACGGTGGATCACTCGATCGTCTCGTTCGGGATCACCGGTGAGGCGATTCGATGCAGGGACTCGGCGACGGCCGACCTGAGCTGCTGCGACATATACGGGAACGAGGGCGGCGACTACGTGGGATGCGTGACCGGCGAGATGGGCATCGACGGGAACTTCTCGCTCGACCCGGAGTTCTGCCGACCCGACTCCAGCGACTTCGGCGTGTCGGTCGGCTCCCCGTGCCTGGACGCTCCCGGCTGCGGGCTCATAGGAGGCGTGTCCGAGGGGTGCGGGTTCACGATACACGTTCCCGCCGACTACGCCACGATCCAGGAGGGCCTGAACGCCGCGGCCTACGGCGACACGGTGGTCGTTGCATGCGGCGTCTACGACGAGGGCGACATCGATCTCAAGGACGGCGTCTACCTGACGAGCCAGACGGGCGAGGCCGACTGCGTCACCATCGCGCCGTCGTTCCCGATCAAGGTGTTCTACTCGAGCGGCGACGGACCCGGGACCGTGGTGAGAGGGTTCACACTTGTTGGGTCTCAGTCCGTGAGCGACCCGGGCGTGGGCATGTTCCTGAACCAGTCCGACGTCGTCGTAGAGAACTGCGAGTTCAGGCGTCTTGAGTCCCTGATACAGGGCGGCGGAGTGCACATGGAGGGGGATTCGGCCCCGACGTTCACGAACTGCGTGTTCGACAGTTGTTCGTCGATGGGCGACGGGGGCGCCCTGTCGGGCATCTACGCGCAACCGGTCTTCGAGCAGTGCGTCTTCGTCGAGAACTCCGCCGGCTACGATGGGGGCGCGGCGTGGTTCGGCGACGGGCTGAGCGCCGTCTTCGACGAGTGCACGTTCAGCGAGAACTCCGGGGTCTCGGGCGGCTCGGCCATCGCGTGCGTGAGCGACATGCTCTACCGCGAGGCGGCCGCCTGCACGCTCAGGAACAGCATCATCGCCTTCGGTACGGGTTCCGCGGGCGCGGCGACCTGCGCGGGGACGGGGAGCGTAACGCTGGAGTGCTGCGACGTCTACGGGAACGGCGGCGGCGACTACACGCAATGCCTCGCCGGGCAGAACGGCGTCAACGGCAACATATCAGAGGACCCGCTCTTCTGCGGCAACGAGAACCCGTCGAGCCCGCTCACGCTGGCCTCGAACTCGCCGTGCGCGGCGTCGAACCAGCCGACGTGCGGCCGCATAGGCGCCTACGGCGTGGGCTGCACGGGGCAGGCCGACTGGGACGGCGAGGGCGACGGGTCGACCTGGGAAGACCCGGACAACTGGGACCCCGACCAGGTGCCCGGAACCGGTGACCACGCGAGGATCCAGCTCCCGGGGACTTATACTGTCACGGTGAACTCCAATCGAGCCGTCGACTCCCTGACCCTGGGGCCCGCCACCGGCGACATCACGCTCGAGATACAGTCCAACACGCTCACGGTCACTAACACGCTCACCAACTCCGAGACGATCGTGGTGAGAGACGGCGGCGCGCTCGACGCTCCCAACGCCGGCCGCGCCTCCAGCATCGTCAACGAGTCCGGGGCCACCTTCCAGCTCGACGACGGCGACATAATGGGGAACGGTTCCTTCCTGAACCGGGGATACTTCCGGAAGACGGGAGCCGGGAGAAGCTACGTATACGTCGACCTTTCGAACGACGTGTACGGAGGGCGCGGGGACGACGGCCTGATGGAGGCCGAGGCCGGCACGCTCGACGTGGGCGGCGAGTTCGAGAACCTCGGCCGCCTCAACATCAACACCGGCCAGTCGACCATGATCAGCAAGCACTACGTGGGGCGCGACGGTCCGCGTGCCGGATCCGGCACGTTCGTGAACGCGGGCCTCGTCGACATCGCGGATGGAGGCTCTCTGACCGCTCTGCCCAACGTCGTCATCATGTCGGCGGGCGACATGGACAACAGGGGAGAGCTGGCGGTCGGCGCCAACGCCTCCTTCTACAACGAGAACGGCGGCCAGTTCGACCTCGACGACGGGGACCTCATGGGCCCCGGGAGCTTCGTGAACAGAGGCTACTTCAGGACGCTCGGCTCGGGCACGAGCACGATACTCCTGAACTTCACGAACGAGTACGCGGGACGTGGAGACGACGGGCTCGTCGAGGCCGAGAGCGGCACGCTCGACGTGGGCGGCGAGTTCGAGAACCTCGGGCGCCTCAACATCAACACCGGCCAGTCGACGATGGTCAGCAAGCACTATCTCGGCGGCCGAGGCAGGGCCGGGTCTGGCACGTTCGTGAACTCGGGCACGGTCGACCTCGCCGCCGGAGCGCTCCTGCGCGCCAACGCCAACACTGACGTGAGCTCGTCCGGCGACTTCGAGGTCGGGGGCCTACTGGAGGTCGAGCCCGGGGCGCAGTTCCAGAGCAGTGGAGATGTCGACGTCGAGCCGGGCGGCGACTTCGCCGCGAAGGGCACGGTCGCGAACCAGGCCGGCGGCGACTTCGTGAACAGGGGGAGGACCAGCATACCATCGGGCGGCTCCATGACGAACGAAGGCTACTTCGACCACCGGGAGAACGCGCTCCTGCGGGGATCGGGGACGTTCGATACGTCGGGCGGCCTGGCCTCGATGAAGGGCGTCGTGGAGCCGGGGGATTCGCCCGGCACGCTGAGCTTCATCGGGGACTTCGTCCAGACCGCCACGAGCCAGATACGCGTCGAGATCGGCGGCTACGCGCCGGGGGACGACCACGACGTGCTGTCGGTCGACGGGGACACGGAGTTCGACGGAGCGATCGAGCTCATCTTCGTCGACGGGTTTACGCCCGTCGAGGGGGACAGCTTTGACGTCATCGTCGAGACGCGCGGGCGGACCGGTGACGACCGCGACGTCGACTTCGACTGCTTCTCGGGTCTCGATGTCTCCGACACGCTCTACATGGAGCCTCTCCAGAGGCCGACCGCCTTCAGGTTCAGGGCGACCTCGGGTTCGCTGGGGAACGAGGCGCCGGCGGCGGCGGACGACTACGGCTCCGTCTCGGGATATGCGGCCGTCTCCGTCCCCGTTTTGGCCAACGACTACGACGCGGACCTGGACGATCTCTACGTGCTCGAGGTGTTCTCCGGGGACGCGGCGGGCGAGGCCTACGTTGACGCGGGCGACTCTACCGTGTCTTACTTCGCGCTCCCCGGGTTCGCCGGCGCAGACAGCTTCCGGTACGTGGTCGGGGACTGCGTGAGCGGGTCCGACACGGCGTGGGTCCGCATCGACGTGACGGCGCCGCCTCGCACGTGGCGGGTGCCCGAGGACGCCCCCACGATTCAGGCGGGGATCGACTCGGCCGCCGTCGGCGACACGGTGCTCGTCGCGTGCGGTACCTACCACGAGAGCGGCATAACGCCCAAGTCGGGCGTCACGCTCCTGAGCGAGACGGGCGAGCCCGACTGCGTGACGATCGACGCCTCGGGTAGGGCCGGACGTGGATTCGCCTTTGATGGCGTTGACCACACTTGCGTTGTCGCCGGGTTCACGGTCACCGGCGGCTATCCCGACGGCCCCGGGGGCGGCATGCACTTCGACGCGTCCTCCGCCTCGGTGAGCGATTGCATCGTCACGGGCAACACGGCCTCGTACGGCGGAGGTGTCTACATAACCGGACGTTCCACTCCCGTGCTGGAAGGCTGCGTGCTGACATCCAACGAGGCCTCGTTCGGCGGCGGAGCGGTCGCGTGCTCCGGCGAGTCCGAGCCGGAGATCATGAGCTGCACGATCGCCGGGAACGGCGCCCCTGAGGGCGCGGCGCTCCACACGGCAGGCTCCTCGCTCGCCCTCATGGGCGACTGTATCCTCGCCTTCAGCACGTTCGGCGAAGCCGTGAGCTGTACGACGGGAGGCGCGGCCGACATATTCTGCACCGACATCTACGGGAACTACGGCGGCGACTGGGTCGGGTGCGTCAGCGACCAGGCGGGAGAGAACGGCAACTTCTCGCTCGATCCCATGTTCTGCGCGCCCGAGAGCCTGAACTACCGTCTGCAGGAGGGCTCGCCGTGCTCCGACCCGCCGGGGTGCGGTCTTGTCGGCGCCCTTCCTGTCGGATGTTCGCCCGCGCCTGACGAGCCTGACATCGAGGTCACGCCGCTGGTCCTCGACCTCGTGGCGGAGGAGAGAGCCGCCGTCTGCGACAGCCTCCAGCTCGGGAACGAGGGAGCGGCCGACCTCACGTGGCGGATCCGGGAGGCCGCCCCGGCCGGGCGGGCGAAGGGGCGTTCCGCCTCGGGATCGCGGCCGTCGCCCGGGAACCCCGTCGGACCAGTGGCCGCGGTCGAGGCGGTCCCGGGGAGCCGTGCCGCGCCCGGTCCTGCGCCCTCTGCTCTGATGACCAGGCGGTCCTCCGCCGGTCACGCCGGAGCGCTGGGCGAACTGGCCAAGGGTGAGATCGAC